>JAEZAR010000416.1 GCA_023430425.1 Actinomycetes bacterium
TCCTCGGCCTGCGCCGCCGAGCCGCCGGCACCCTCTGCGCCGTCGGCCCCGTCGGCCCCGTCGGCGGCGGGTGCCGGCGACGCCTGGCCCGGTGCTCCGACGCGCGCGAGCACGGCGCCGACCTCGACGGTCTCGTCCTCGTCGACCACGATCTCCAGGATCGTCCCCGTCACGGGCGACGGGATCTCGGTGTCGACCTTGTCGGTGGAGACCTCCAGCAGGGGTTCGTCGACCTCGACGCTGTCGCCGACGCTCTTCAGCCACCGGGTGACGGTGCCCTCGGTCACCGACTCACCCAGGGCCGGCATCGTGACGTCCTCGGTGGCCCCGCCGCCCGCGGCAGGTGCCTGCTCCTGCTGCTCCTGGGGAGCCTGCTGCTGGGGAGCCTGCTGCTGGGGAGCCTGCTGCTGCTCCTGGGGAGCCGGCTCCTGCTCGGCGGGCGCGGAGACCTCCTCGGGGACCTGAGCCGCCTGCTGCTGGTCGGCGTCGTCGGCGGCGTCCGCAGCCTCGGTGCCACCCTGCGGCTCCTGCTCCTGCTCCTGCTCCTGCGGCGCCTGCTCCTGCTCCGCCTGCTCCTGGCGCGAGGCCTCCTGCGGCTCCTGCTCCTGCGGCTCGGGCGCGGCCTGCTCGCCCTGGTCACCGCCCTCGCCCCCGCCACCGGCACCGCCCGCCTCGTCCGGCGACCCGATGCGGGCCAGCGCGGCGCCCACCTCCACCGTCTCGTCCTCGGGGACGAGGATCTCGAGCACGGTCCCCGCGACCGGCGACGGGATCTCCGTGTCCACCTTGTCGGTCGAGACCTCGAGCAGGGGCTCGTCGACCTCCACGGTGTCGCCGACCTGCTTGAGCCACCGGGTCACGGTGCCCTCGGTCACGCTCTCGCCGAGGGCCGGCATCTGCACGGTGTCGGACATGACCAGGCGTCTCCTTCGATCGGGTCAGTTGTGGGCGTGCAACGGCTTGCCGGCCAGGGCCAGGAAGGCCTCGCCGAGAGCCTCGTTCTGGGTCGGGTGCGCGTGCACGAGGGCCGCGACGTCCTCGGGGTACGCCTCCCAGTTGACGACCAGCTGGCCCTCGGCGATGAGCTCGCCGACGCGCGCGCCGATCATGTGGACGCCGACCACGGGACCGTCCTTGACGCGCACGAGCTTCACGAAGCCGGTCGTCGCCAGGATCTTGCTCTTGCCGTTGCCGGCGAGGTTGTAGTCGAGGGTCTCGACGGCGTCCTCGCCGTGCACCTCGCGGGCCTTCTCCTCGGTGAGGCCGACGGAGGCGACCTCGGGCTCGGAGTAGGTCACGCGCGGGATCCCCGACTCGACGATCGGCGCGGGGTTCAGGCCGGCGATCTCCTCGGCGACGAAGATGCCCTGAGCGAACCCGCGGTGGGCCAGCTGGAGGCCCGGCACGATGTCGCCCACGGCGTAGACGTTGCCGACGCCGGTCCGCAGCCGCTCGTCCGTGAGCACGAACCCGCGGTCCATCCGCACGCCCTGCTCCTCGAAGCCGAGGCCGTCGGTGCGCGGGCCGCGGCCGACGGCCACGAGGAGGTACTCGGCGTCGAACGTCGTGCCGTCCTCGAGCGTGACGTGGACGCCGTTCTCGTCCTGGGTGGCCCCCTGGAACCGCACGCCCGTCGAGAAGTTGATCTTCCGCTTGCGGTACGCCCGCTCGAACGCCTTGCTCAGCGCCGCGTCCTCGGCCGGGATGAGCCGGGGGAGCGCCTCGACGATGGTCACGTCGGCGCCGAAGGACTTCCACACGCTCGCGAACTCGCAGCCGATGACTCCGCCGCCCAGGATGATCACCGACGACGGCACGTGGTCGAGGGTGAGCGCCTGGTCGGAGGTGATGATGCGGCCGCCGATGTCGAGCCCGGGGAGCGTGCGGGCGTACGAGCCGGTGGCCAGCACGACGTGGCGGCCGGTGTACCGCTGCCCGTCGACCTCGACCGTGTCCTGCCCGACGAGCCGCCCGTACCCCTCGACGTAGGTGACCTGGTGGGACTTGATGAGTCCCTGCAGGCCCTTGTAGAGGCCGCCGACCACACCGTCCTTGTAGCTGTGCACGCCCGCCATGTCGATGCCCTCGAGCGTGGCCCGGACGCCGAACCTGCCGGCCTCACGCGCGCCGTCGGCCAGCTCGGCGGCGTGCAGGAGCGCCTTCGTCGGGATGCACCCGTAGTGCAGGCACGTGCCGCCGACCTTGTCGGCCTCGATCAGCGCGACGCTGAGCCCGAGCTCCGTCGCGCGCAGCGCGGCGGCGTAGCCACCGCTCCCGCCGCCGAGGACGACGATGTCGAAGACGGTGTCAGCCATGACTCTCCTCGTTGGGGCCGGGGCGGGCGCTCCGGTCATCTTGTCATCACAGCGCGTGGGGCGTGAATCGGAGCGGGCGCCCGCCGGGGGGTTCCACAGAAATCATCCTACGACTGCTGGGTCGCCGGGCGCCTGCCGCGGACGAGGTGGCCGTACGCTTGCGCGCATGTCGTGGCTCAGACGCGGGCGGGAGCGGCGCGGGGCCGAGGCCGAGGCGCGCCGCGCGACCGAGGACCACCTGCGCCGCTGGGTCGCCGAGCGGGCGGGCGTGGAGGCGTACATCGAGCCGGCCACCCGCACGACCCCGACGACGGTCGTCCTCGTCGCGCTCACGGGGGAGTGGACGCGCCGCCGGGTCCCCGACGCCGCCACGGCACGCCAGATCGCACGCGACCTGGCCATCCCGGTGTACGACGTCCAGCTCACCGGCTACCCGCGCCGGATGCGGGAGTGGAACGCAGCGCGGCGACGCCCCGGAGGCTGACGTCACCGCGTCCCGGACGACGAGGTCGCGGGGCGCGTGTACTCCCAGTGCCACGGCTCCGCCGGTCCCGAGCCACCCGGGCCGAGCGCCGGCGGGTGGACCCACCCGTGGCGGGGCGCCTCGGCGAGGAGCCAGGCGTACAGCGGCGACGAGAAGTCCCCGAGCCCGCCGACGCCGCCCAGGTCGACGGCGACGCCGCGCTCGTGGTTCGAGGTGCCGGGCAGGGCAGCCAACGAGCCCTTGACCGTCCGGAGCACCGTCTGCTCCTCGTGGGTCCGGAAGCTGCTCGTCACCACCAGCCCGCTGCCGGTGGCCGCGCGGAGCGCCGCGTCGAGCTCGCCGAGCGCCGCGGCCGCGTCGCACCGGAGCCGGTGACCGGGGGCGAAGGGGATGGGGCACAGGTCCGCCTCGCTCACCGCGGGGTGGTCCAGCCGGAGAGCGATGTCCCGCCGCTCGAGGGCGACCAGGGCCGCGGCCGCCGCAGTGACGTCCGCGACCTGCTCCTCCAGCGCCGCGAGGCCGTCGGGCGTGCGCCAGCGCACGCCGACCGTCGACACCGCGGCGTCGGAGCCGTCGGCCGCGGCCCGCACCGCCGCAGC
>JAEZAR010000417.1 GCA_023430425.1 Actinomycetes bacterium
GGCGAGCCCCCAGCGCCGCCTGACGCGCGCGGACGTCCCGGGCCTCGTCGTCGTGCTCGCGGGGACCTGGCCCGCGATCGCGTACGCGAGCTCGGCGATCGACGCGTTCCGGGACCCGACCGCCACCTCGGACGTCACCAACGGCCTCGACCACTGGCCGGCGCAGGCGGCGTTCGCGCTCGCGACGGTCCTCGTCGCCGCCCTCGGCGTCCTCGCGCGCCACGGCTGGCTCCTGCCCACGGCCTCGGCGGCGACGTCGGCGGTGTGGTTCGGCCTGACCTCCGCGGCCTTCCCCGGCCACGAGGGCAGCCTCGGGACGACGGGTGGGTGGCTCGCCGTCGCGTGGGGGGTGTGTCTCGCGGCCGCGGTCGCGCTGCCCCGCGTGCTCGCGCGCCGGTCACCGGGAACGGGGCCCGACGACGGCCCTGGTCCCGCGGACGCGCCGACCACCGACGAGTCGCCCAGGGCCGGGGCGGGCACCTCGCCGGCCTGACGCCGCCCTCCGCGCGCAGCGGCCGGCCGATATCCTGGAGCCGGCGGAAGGGAGGCGACGATGCTCGCGGCACTCACGGGCGCGGGGCTGTCCGCCGCGGCGGGTCTCAACGCGTTCATCCCGTTCGTGCTGGTCGGCATGCTCGACCGGTTCACGAACCTCCTCGACCTGCCGGAGGACCTCGACTGGATCTCCTCCTGGTGGGCGATCGGCATCGGGATGTTCCTGCTCGTCGTGGACGTCGTCTTCGACAAGGTGCCCGGTGTGGACCACGTCAGCGATGCGATCCAGACGGCCGTGCGCCCGCTCATGGGCGGCGTGGTGTTCGCGGCGGCGTCCGGCGCGCAGCAGATCGAGCAGTCGGGGTGGTGGCGCGAGAACCCCTGGGTGGGCGCCGTCCTCGGCGTCGTGCTCGCGGGGACCGTGCACGCGGGCAAGGCGCTGAGCCGGCCCATCGTCAACGCCGGCACCTTCGGCCTCGGCGCACCGTTCGTCTCCGCCGCCGAGGACGCGACGTCCGCGACGGTGAGCATCGTCGCGATCCTGCTCCCGGTGCTGGTGATCGTCGTCCTCATCGCGCTCGCGCTCGCGATCTGGCGGATCCTCGTGTTCCGCCGCAGGTGGCAGGCGCGGCGCGCGGCGGACGTGCCGGCGTCGGGCGCTGTCGTGCCCCCGCCCCGCCCGACGCCGTAGCAGCGCCGGGCCGCCGTCGCCGGACGGGGCCGCCGGGCGACGGGCGGGGACCGTCAGGTGCCCCCGCGCAGCGCGTGGATCGGCTCCACGCGGGCCGCCTTGAGCGCCGGGTAGAGGCCCGCGAGCACGCCGATGGCCCCGCCCAGCAGCGAGGCCGCGATCACCACGCCCGTGTCGAGGATCGGCGTCCACTCCTTCGTCAGGCTCACGACCACGACCACGCCCACCCCGAGCGCCGCACCCACGAGCCCGCCGAGCAGGCCGATGACGCCGGACTCGACGAGGAACTGGTTGCCGATGTTGCGACGGGTGGCCCCGAGCGCGCGGCGCAGGCCGATCTCGCCCGTGCGCTCGCGCACCGACAGCAGCGTCACGTTGGCGATGCCCAGGCCGCCGACCAGGAGGGCGACCGCGCCGAGGGCGAGGAAGATCGCGTTGATGTCCGCCTGGACGTTCTCCCGGACCGTCGAGCCCGCGGGCGGCACCTGGACCTCGATCCGCTCGGGGTCGTTGGGCTCGAGGAAGTACGGCGCCTGCTCGGCGATGACCGGGCCCGCGCCGATCGCCATCCGCAGGTGCGCCTGCTCGAGCGCGGCGAGGCGGAAGTCCTGGCGCGCCGTCCCGACCGGCAGGATCACGGCGTCGAGCATGTCGGAGCGCCGCTTGACGTCGTCGACGATGCCGATGACCGTGTAGGAGCGCTCGCCGATGAAGATCGAGGGCTGGCGGTCCACCCGGTGCACGCCGAGGCGCAGGGCGGCGCGGGCGCCGAGCACGACGATCCGGTCCGCGCGCTCGTCGTGGCCGGCGTCGAAGTAACGGCCGGTGACCACGCGACCGCCGACGGCCTCGAGCATGCCCGGCGTGGTCGCGATCACCTGCGGGCTGGCGAGCGTCGGGGCGGACGGGTCGTTGACCGGCACGGCGGTGATGCGGGCGTCGCCGATGCTCACGGGCGCGATCGCGCCGACCACCTCGACGCCCGCGATGCGGCCCAGCCGCTCCTCGACGTCCCAGGGGATGCGGCCGGTGGCGCGCTCGCCGTCCCGGGTCTGGGCCGTGGCCGGCTGGACGACCACCTGCGTGGCCGCCACCGCGTCGAACTGCCGGGCGATCTGGCCGGCGGCCGTCTGGGCCAGGCCCACAGTCACGACGAGCGAGCCGATGCCGAGCACGGTGCCGATGATGGTGAGGAAGAGGCGCCCGGGCCGGGCGCCGATCCCGTGCGACGCCTCGGACAGCAGGTCGCGGACGCCGAAGCGGTCGCGGACCCGCGTACGGGCGTCGTCCGTACCGGCGGGGCGCCCCGCTGCGGGCGACCCCGGCCCGGTCGGCGGCC
>JAEZAR010000440.1 GCA_023430425.1 Actinomycetes bacterium
GACGAGCACCGTGCCCAGCCCGCCGCCCCGGGACCCGACCACCGCCCGCACCACGAGCGCCGCGACGGCGACGCCCATCAGCGCGAGCATGATCCGCGCGCGACGGCGGTGGGCACGGTGCAGGGCGTCCAGGTGCTCGGTGCCGGTCATGCGGGCTCCCTCTCCTCGTCGGCGGCGGTGACGGCGACGGTGACGGCGTCCTCGCCCTCGTCGGCGTCCCCGTCACCGCCCTCATCGGGCTGGACCTCGGCCGCGGCGTCGTCGTGCAGCCGGTGCAGCGTGCCGGCGATCGCGTCGAAGAGCTCGACCCAGCCGTCCCGCAGGGCGACCAGCGGCGTCGAGAACGACAGGTTCACCAGGCCCTCGCCGTCCTGCGGGTCGGTCCAGTAGTCGCAGAGGAGCACGTGACCGCCCGCCCGCTCGGCGCCCGCCGGTCCAGCGCCCGCCGGTGCGTAGTCCGCCGGCGCATGAGCCGCCGGCGTATGAGCCGCCGGCGCGCGCTCGCGCACCCCGCGCAGGACCGGGCCGAAGGGCCCCTCGCCCGCGTCCACGCGGCCACCCGTGAGGTCGGCGTGCTCCGCCAGGCCCGCCCGCAGCGCGGCCACGTCGTCGGGGGTCGCCATGGAGCCCGGGAGCCGGTACGCGGTCATGGTCGCCGGCAGCGGCAGCTCGCCGACCCGGGTGAGCATGAAGCCCATCAGCCGCCCGCCGGACGCCACCGCCCGTCGGGCCGACGCCAGCACCTGCACCCGGACCTGCCGGCGCAGCCCGGCGAGCTCGTCACCGCGCCCGTACCGGTGCTCGACCATCGCGGCGACGGCGCGGTGGGTGCCGGCGTCGTCACCCAGGGGCAGCAACCACCAGTCCGCGGGCACGACGACGCCCACCCCGCCGCCCGTCCCCCCGCGCCGTGGCCCCATCGCCGGAGGTCACCGCACCGTCCGCCGGCCGCCCGGGATCTCGCCGAGGGTCACCGTCAGCGAGTCGGCGATCACCCGCGCCTGCTCCGCGACCGCGTTCAGCAGGGTCAGGTGCACCGTGTTGAAGACGAGCTGCACCGCCTCGCCCGCCCCCGGCGGGAACACCTGGAACATGAGGTACCCCTGGACCTGGCGCTCACCCCGCAGCCGCAGGACGTACTGCTCGATCGTCGCCTCGCCGGCCGGCAGCGTCGCGCGCCGGGCCGCGTACTCCATCAGCCGGGCGCGCCGCCCGAGGTCGCGCCCGACGTCGCGCGCCAGGTGCGCCTCCGGGGTGGCGTCGCCGGGGAAGCCGCGGATCCCCAGGTCCATGATCGCCACGACCTCGCCCGTGGTCCGGTCCGGGACCCAGACCGCCAGACGCATCGACGCGCCCTTGCGCAGCGCGTCGGCGTTGACCGCCGGGACCGACCGTCGCACCAGGGCCCGGCCGTCGTCCGTGTCGGCGAGGGTGGTGGCCAGCTCCGCCGCGACCGCGTCGACGCCGTGCCCCGGCGTCCACGAGCCCCAGCCCGCGGGGAAGGCGTACCCGTACGAGACGACGTGCGGCCCGGTCCCGGTCACGGCGTCGGTCATCAGTCGGCCAGCCCGACGGTGTCGCGCCCGACGAGCACGAGCTCGCCGACCTGGGTCGCGCCGGTGCTGACGAGCCACGCGTTCGCCGGGTCCCCGCACTGGAGGAGGAAGGCCGCGTCGCGCGCCGCGTCCTCGTTGCCGAGCGCCTGGAGCACCGCCGCCGTGCGGTTCTGGGACCACGTCGTCGCGATGGCGGTCCGGCCCTCGACGAACGGGTTCGACACCGCCCCGAGCGGCCGGGGCACGTGCAGCCCGGGGGGTTGCGACGCGTACAGGCCGGGGGACTGGAACAGCTGCGCGCCGCCCCGCAGGTCACCCGCCAGGTCGGTCGCGACCGACGACGGCCGCAGCACGCTCCACAGCTCCTCCGAGCGCAGGATGCTGCTCGAGGTCACGGTCGCCGGGGCGGTCGTGGCGGACGCCGTGCCCGCCGCGGACGCGACCGCCTGCGCGCCCGACGCCGTCTGCGCCACGTCCACGGCCTCGTCGGCGGCGGTCGTCGCGGTCCGCAGGCCCTGCGCGGCGCGGCCGGAGTTGGCGGCCATCCGCAGGCCCTGCCCCGCCACCCGCCCGATGCCGAACGTGAGCATCGCGAGCGCGCTCCACCCGACCTCCGCCCACGACCCGTTGCCGGTGGCCAGGTTGATGACGTCCCGGACCAGCACGACGGCGCCGAGGATCGTCGCGACGGCGGCCAGCGCGGCGTTCACGCCCGGCACCCAGCACAGGGCGAGCGCGAGGATGCCGACGACGGCGGCCACCTCGTCCAGCCCGTCCCAGACGGCGAGCCCGACCTCCTGGACCCCGCCGCCGAGGTCCTGCCAGACGCTGTCGTGCAGGTCGTCCGCGCGCACGACGGCGCTGATCGCCGCCCTGGCCACCTCGGCGGCGTCGTCCCGGATCGCCCAGGCCGACTCCAGGGTCCGCCACGCGTCCGAGAGCTGCTGGTCCGCCCGGGCCATCGAGGCGCGGGCGTTGGCCGCCTGCGTCGCGAACTGCCGCGCCACCTCGGGGACGTCGCGCGACTCCTCCTCGCGACGGACGAAGTACCAGAGGTCCTCCTCGGCGCCGTCGCGCAGCGCGACGGCGGCCTGCGCCTGCTCGAGGGCCTGCAGCGACGCGTCCTGCGCCCGCGCCAGGCCGTCGGCGTACCCGACGAGCGCCGAGCCGGCCGCCGCGTACCGCCCGTGAGCGCGTTCGATCGTGTCCGCGAGGCGCAGCGCCTTCGCCTCGACCTCGTCGACCGCCTCGGAGCACACGAGGAAGCCGCCGCCGATGGCGCGCAGCTCCTCCGCGGCCGCCGAGATCTGCTCGGCCACCCGCTGGTACTCCTCGCCGGCAGCCCGGACCGCGGACGGGTCGCCCGGCAGCGGGTCGGCGTACCCGAGCGGGTACCAGCTGGCCGGGCGGCTCACACCAGCCCCCGCAGCTGCGAGGCGAACTCGGTGTCGATCTCCTCGAACGTCGCGCCGATCCGCTCGCAGGCCTCGCCGAGGAACCCGATGTCCTTGACGAACCCGACCCGGATGTCGTCCCACCCGATCGCGAACCCGCCGATCTCGTCCGCCAGGCCGTCGTGCCCGATGGCGCCCCGCAGCTCGCGCGCGGTCACGTTCGCCGCGCCGAAGACCTGCGCCAGGTCCGCGAGACGACCGCCCGCGCGCCGCAGCAGCGCGGTGTCGACGGCGAGCACGCCCGACACGGCGGCCCTCAGCCGCGCCGGCCGCAGGCCGGGCGGGTCCCCGCCTCCGCGGCGGGGCCGACGTCGAGGCTGGCCATGTCCCGCTCCCCTGCGATCGTGCGTGTCGGCGACGCGCTCGGGCAGGCCGCCGGAGCCGCACACTACCGGGGCACGACGGGCGCCCGCGGGGGCTTCCGCGGAAGATCACCCGACAGTGCCCGCGGGGCACAGTGCCCGACCGGGCCCGGCAGGGCCTGACCTGGCCCCACCCCGGCACGCACCCGCCCGGCGGCTCAGGACCGGCGG
>JAEZAR010000007.1 GCA_023430425.1 Actinomycetes bacterium
ACATCCCGATCGGCGCGATGATCGAGCTGCCGCGCGCGGCCTACACGGCCGACCGGATGGCGGAGGTCGCCGAGTTCTTCTCGTTCGGCACCAACGACCTGACGCAGACGACGTGGGGCTTCTCGCGGGACGACGTCGAGGGCGCGTTCTTCAACCAGTACACGGAGAAGGGCGTCTTCTCGGTCTCGCCGTTCGAGTCGATCGACACCCAGGGCGTCGGCGGCCTCGTGGCGCTCGCGGTGGAGAAGGGCCGGGCGACCCGGCCGGACATCCACCTCGGCGTCTGCGGTGAGCACGGTGGCGACCCCGAGTCGATCCACTTCTTCCACGGTGTCGGGCTCGACTACGTGTCCTGCTCGCCGTTCCGCATCCCGATCGCCCGGCTCGAGGCCGGCCGCGCCGCGGTCGTCTCCGGCGGTGGCGACACCCGCTGACCGCTTACCACCCGAGGGGTCCGGTCCCGCGCACGCGGGGCCGGGCCCCTCGGCCGTGCGCCCACCCCCCGCGCCGGGGTCCCTCAGCGCAGGGGCACGAAGCGGTACCCGTCGTACCGCGTGACCGTGTCGCCCTCGGGGGTGCGCCGGACCACCTCCAGGCCGCCCGCCACGGGGGCGACCATGATCCCGAGCGCCGCCACCTGGTCCACCAGCGCCCGCGGCAGCTCACGGGCCTCCGCGGAGACGAGGACCCGGTCGTAGGGCCCCTGCTCCGGAACGCCCAGCACGTCGGGGCGTGCGGGGACGACCCGCGCCCAGGGCTGGCCCGTGGCCGCGACGTTGCGCGCGCCCCACGCGGCCAGGTCGGGCTCGAGCTCGACGCCGAGCACGGACCCGGTCGGCCCGGTCAGGTACGCCAGCAGCGCCGTCGTCCAGCCGGAGCCGGAACCGACGTCGAGCACGCGGGCGCCCACGGGCACGTCGAGCAGCCGCAGCATCCGCGCCACGGTGCTGGGCTGGGAGGACGTCTGCCCGTGCCCGATCGGCAGCGGGTGGTCGGCGCCCGCGTGCCGGCGCTGGGCGGCCGGCAGGAAGCCGGCCCGGGGGACCGCCGCGAACGCGGCGTCGACGCGATCGGGGCCCTCCCGCTCGTGCGACCGGGTCTTCACCGTGCCCGCCCCCGTCCCTCGTCCGCGGTCCCGTGCTGGTCCTGCCCCCGGGCCCCCGCCGCCGATGCCCTGGTCGCCCGGATGCCCTGGTCGCCCGGCGGGGATACGGTCGGCGCGACCGATCGACCGACTCCCACGGAGGTCCCGCGATGGCCACCCGCAACGCCCGCACCACCTGGTCCGGCTCCGTCTCCGAGGGCTCCGGCGAGGTGAGGCTCGCCAGCTCCGGCGTCGGCACCTTCCCGGTGTCCTTCCCCAAGCGTGCCGCGGACGACGCCGACCGCACCACCAGCCCGGAGGAGCTCATCGCCGGCGCGCTGTCGTCCTGCTACGCGATGCAGTTCTCCGCGCTCCTCGGGCAGGCGGGCGGCACGCCCACCGAGCTCGACATCACGGCCGAGGTGGACTTCGGGCCGGACCCCGAGGGCGGCTTCCACATCCCCGGGATCCGACTGGCCGTCAAGGCCACCGTCCCCGAGCTGTCCGCGGAGGACGTGCGGCGCGTCGCCGAGGAGGCCAAGACCACCTGCCCCGTGAGCAAGGCGCTCGCGGCGGTGCCGATCACGCTGACGGTCGGGTAGCGGCTCAGGCGGCCGGCGGGGTCTTCTCGACGGTCCCCGCCGGCATCGCCGGGTCGAGCACGACCTTGATGCAGCCGTCCTCCTTCTTCTGGAACGTCGAGTACCACGCCGGCGCGTCCTCGAGCGAGGCCCGGTGCGTGCGCAGGTCCAGCACCCCGAGCGGGTCGTCGTCGCGGGCGACGAGCGGCAGCACCTCGGGGATCAGGGCCTGGACGTTCGCCTGGCCCATCCGGACCTGGACCTGCTTGTCGAAGAGCTCGAGCATCGGGATCGGGTCGGCGGCGCCCCCGTACACCCCCGAGAGGGAGATCGTGCCGCCCCGGCGCACGATCGAGATCGCGGCCCGCAGCGCGGCGAGCCGGTCGATCCCGGCCTTCTCCATCAGGGCGCGGCCGGCGGCGTCGGGCAGGGCGGCCGCCGCCTTGCCCAGGCCCTCGGCCACGGGCGAGCCGTGCGCCTCCATGCCGACGGCGTCGACCACGGCGTCCGGCCCGCGTCCGCCCGTGAGGTCGCGCATCGCCTCGGGCAGGTCGTCCAGCCCGACGTCGGTCAGGTCGACCACCTCGATCCCGTGGCGGCGCGCCATCTGCAGGCGCTCCGTGACGAGGTCGACGCCGATCACCTGGCCCGCCCCCCGGAACGCGGCGATCCGCGTCGCCAGCTGGCCGATGGGCCCGAGCCCGAGCACGACGACGCTGCCCCCCGGCGGCACGTCCGCGTAGGTGACGCCCTGCCACGCCGTCGGGACGACGTCGGACAGGTACAGCCACCGCTCGTCGGGGGAGCCGTCGTCGGGCACCTTGACGGGACCGTGGTCCGCGTGCGGCACGCGCAGGTACTCGGCCTGGCCACCGGGCACCTGGCCGTACAGCTTGGTGTAGCCGAACAGGGCCGCACCCTTGCTGTGCTCGCGCACCTGCGTGGTCTCGCACTGCGTCGGCAGGCCCCGCTCGCACATCCAGCAGTGCCCGCACGCGATGACGAACGGGACGACGACCCGGTCGCCCGGCCGCAGGCCGGTCACCTCGGGGCCGACCTCGAGGACGACCCCCATCGGCTCGTGGCCCAGCACGTCCCCGCGGTCGATGAACATGCCCAGCGTGGAGTACAGGTGCAGGTCGGAGCCGCAGATCGCCGTCGACGTGATCTTCACGACCGCGTCGGTCGGCTCGACGATCGCGGGGTCGGGGACGGTCTCGACGCTCAGCTTCTCGTTGCCCTGCCAGGTCAGTGCGCGCACGAGGCCTCCTTCGACGACGGGTGTCCTCCTCAGGCTCCCCCGTGGCCCCGCCCCCCGCACCCCGGGGACGGCGGGCGGTGTCCACGTGCTGGTCACCTCGGGTGCGGGACGCAGGTCCGCCGGAGCGTCCCCGGTGCCCGTGGCAGGATGCGCGCGTGAGCGCCGCGACCACCGACCACACCGCCGCCACGGACGTCCGGGGCCTGGTCTCCGCGCTGCGGGCCGCGGTGCGCGGCGAGGTGGGCACGTCGGCCAGGGTCCGGGCGGAGTACAGCACCGACGCCTCGAACTACCGCGTCGTGCCGCAGGTCGTGGTGCTGCCCCGCGACGTCGAGGACCTGCTCGCGGTCACCGAGGTCGCGCGCGCCACCGGGACCCCGCTGACGCTGCGCGGCGCCGGCACGTCGGTCGCGGGCAACGCGGTCGGGACCGGCATCGTCGTCGACACGTCGCGGCACCTGCGCGCCATCGGGGCGATCGACCCCGAGGCGCGCACCGCCGTCGTGCAGCCGGGTGTGGTGATGAGCGACCTCCAGAAGGCCGCCCGCCCGCACGGGCTGCGCTTCGGCCCCGACCCGTCCACGCAGAACCGCGCAACGCTCGGCGGGATGATCGGCAACAACGCGTGCGGGCCGCGGGCGGTCGCCTACGGGCGGACCGTGGACAACGTGGTGAGCCTGGACGTGGTGGACGGCCGCGGACGCCGGTTCACGGCCACCCGTGGGGCGGGGGCGCTCGACGCGGTACCGGGGCTGGGCGAGCTCGTCGCCGCCCGGCTCCCGCTGCTGCGCACCGAGCTCGGCAGGTTCTCCCGCCAGGTCTCCGGCTACTCCCTGGAGCACCTGCTGCCCGAGCGGGGGACGGACCTGGCCAGGATGCTCGTCGGCACCGAGGGCACGCTCGTGACCGTGCTGGGCGCGACGGTCTCGCTGGTCCCGATCCCGGACGCGGCCGTGCTCGTCGTGCTCGGGTACCCGGACATGCCCGCCGCGGCCGACGCCGTGCCGGCGCTCCTCGCCCACGCGCCCCTGGCGATCGAGGGCCTCGACGCGCGGCTCGTCGACGTCGTCCGTCGTCACCACGGCGACACCCATGTGCCGGCACTGCCCGACGGCGCGGGCTGGCTCCTCGTCGAGGTCGGCGGGGCGTCGCGTGAGGAGGCCCTGGCGGGCGCGGCGGCCCTGGTGCGCGACGCGGCCGCGCTCGACGCGCGCGTGGTCCCCCCGGGCGCCGACGCCTCGGCCCTGTGGCAGATCCGCGCCGACGGCGTGGGCCTGGCCGGCCGGACGCCGGACGGGCTCCAGGCCTGGCCCGGCTGGGAGGACGCGGCGGTGCCCCCCGAGCGGCTGGGGGCCTACCTGCGCGACTTCGAGGCCCTCATGGCCGACCACGGCGTCGACGGCCTGACGTACGGGCACTTCGGGGACGGGTGCGTGCACGTGCGCATCGGCCTGCCCCTCGACCGGCCGGGGGGCGTGCCGGCGTTCCGCAGCTTCATGACGGCGGCGGCCGAGCTCGTCGCGTCCCACGGCGGCTCCCTCTCCGGCGAGCACGGCGACGGCCGCGCCCGCTCCGAGCTGCTGCCGCTGATGTACTCGCCCGAGGCCCTCGAGGCCTTCGCCGGGGTCAAGCACCTGTTCGACCCCGCGGGGCTGCTCAACCCCGGGGTGCTGGTGGACCCGCGCCCCCTCGACGCCGACCTGCGGCGCCCGCACGCCCGGCCCATCCCGGCGGCGACGGGGTTCTCCTTCGCCCACGACGGCGGGGACTTCACCACCGCCGTGCACAGGTGCGTGGGCGTGGGCAAGTGCCGGGCCGACACCTCGGCCGACGGCGGCTTCATGTGCCCGTCGTACCGGGCGACCGGGGAGGAGAAGGACGTCACGCGCGGCCGGGCGCGGGTCCTCCAGGAGCTGGCCAACGGCACCCTGGTCCGCGGCGGGTGGCGTGCCTCGGAGGTCCGCGAGGTCCTCGACCTGTGCCTGTCGTGCAAGGCGTGCTCGAGCGACTGCCCCGCGGGCGTCGACATGGCGCAGTACAAGGCGGAGGTCCTGCACCGCGCCTACCGTCGGCGGCTCCGCCCGCGCAACCACTACGCGCTCGGCTGGCTGCCGCGCTGGACGCGGCTCGTCGCCCGCCTACGGCTCGCCGGCCTGGCGAACGCCGTGCTCGGCGCCCGCCCCCTGGCGTCGGTGGTGCTGCGGGTCGCGGGGCTCGACCCGCGCCGCGGCATCCCGCGCTTCGCGACGACGTCGTTCCGCACCGGCTGGGCCCGCGAGCGCGCCCGCCACCACCGCCCGCAGGGCGTGGGGGAGTCCACGGGCCACTCCGCCGCCGGCGCGACCGGCGGGACCGACCCTGTGCGCCGCGTCGTGGTCTGGGCCGACTCGTTCAGCGACGGCTTCGACCCGGACGTGCCGCGCGCCGTCGTGCACCTGCTCGAGGTGGCCGGCTACGAGGTGATCGTCCCGGCCGAGGACGCGTGCTGCGGCCTCACCTGGGTGTCCACCGGCCAGCTCGAGGGGGCGCGCAGGCAGCAGCAGCGGCTGCTGAGCGTGCTCGGCCCCTTCGCGGTCAACGGCGTGCCGATCGTCGGGGTGGAGCCGTCGTGCACGGCGCTCCTGCGGTCGGACCTGGTCGACCTCAACCCGGACGACCCGCGCGCGGTCGCCGTCGCGCGCGCGGCGCGGACCCTTGCCGAGCTGCTCACCTCGGACGGCCCGGACGGACCCGGGGACGCCTGGGAGCCGCCCGACCTCACCGGCACGACGGTCGTGGCACAGCCGCACTGCCACCAGCACTCGGTGATGGGGTTCGAGGCGGACCTCGAGCTGCTCCGCCGCGCGGGCGCGACGGTCCGGGCCCTGGCCGGGTGCTGCGGCCTGGCCGGCAACTTCGGCTACGAGGCGGGGCACTACGACCTGTCGGTGGCGGTGGCGGAGAACGCGCTGCTGCCGGCGCTGCGGGAGGCGGAACCGGGGACCGTCCTGCTCGCCGACGGCTTCTCCTGCCGCACCCAGGCGGACCAGCTGGCCGACGTGCAAGGGGTGCACCTCGCCCAGCTGCTCGCCCCGCGGCCCGCGACGACGACGGGGGCCACCGCCTCCCGGTCCTGAGGCGCGCCCGCCGTCGGCGGCGTTCACCCGTCCGGGCGACGGCGATCACCCGTCCGGCCCCATTCCGCCAGGTGGACGGCACCGGGCATTCCGGACACCCCCACCAGCCGCTAGAGTCGCTGCGCCAGGGTCTCCCCCCGCCGGAACTGTGCAGAGCTGCCATGTCCTCGAACTCCGCCCTCGCGACGCCCCTCGCCCCGGGCTCCCCCGTGCCGCCCCGCGGTGACGTCGCGGACCAGCTCGACGCGCTCCTCGGTGAGCACCTCATGCCGCTGCGCGCGCGCACGCCCGGCCGCGACGAGCCCTACCTGCTCGCCGTGGACGCCTCCGGGCAGCCGGTGGTGGTCGAGGTGGTGTCCGTCCTCGACGAGGACGCCGTGGTCGGCGCGCTCCGGCACGCCGGACGTGCAGCCCGGATGAGCACGCGCGAGCTGGCCGAGGCGTACCAGGGCGGCGCGGAGCGGTTCGCCGCCCACCTCGCTGCGTTCCGCCGGACCGTCCCGGCGACCGCGCTGCTGTCGACGTTCGTGCGGGGCGGGGCGCGTCTCCTGCTGGTCTGCTCGCACGTCTCGCCCGGCGTCGCCGACGTGCTCGAGTTCCTGCTCCAGCCGGGGTGGCAGGTCGACGTCCTGCACGCCCGGGTCGTCACCGAGCCCGACGGGCAGCGCGTCGTCGAGCTGTCCCCGGTCGCCCGGCCGGCGGCGCCGCAGCGCGACGTCGAGCTGCCCACGTGGGCGGCGGAGCACCGGGTGGACCCGATGTTCGACCCGACGCCTGTCTTCCGCTCGACGCCGGTGCCCCGCTTCTCCGAGGCCCGGCCCCGACCGGCGGTCGTGCCGCCGTCGTTCGCCGTGCCGGCGACGGCGCCCACCCCGTCGGCGGCGCCGGCCCGGAC
>JAEZAR010000034.1 GCA_023430425.1 Actinomycetes bacterium
GGCCCGCGCAGCGCCAGCGCGGGCACCTCCCGCTGGGGCGCGGTGAACCGCAGCGCGCGCTCGCGGCGCTGGCGCGCGCGGCCGGCGACGACGAGCACCCCCGCCACCACCACGAGCTGCACGACCGACAGCACCGCAGCCGAGCGCAGGTCGAGCATCTGGGTGGTGAGCACCCAGATCTCGGTCTCCACCGTCCCGTAGCGCGCGCTGCCGAGGACCAGGACGACGCCGAACGCCGTCGCGCAGAAGAGGAAGACGATCGCCGCCGCGGAGGCGATCGCGGGGGTGAGCGCGGGCAGCGTGACCGCGACGAACGCACGGGCGGGCGAGGCGCCCAGCGCCCGCGCGGCCTGCTCCGCCCGCGGGTCCAGGCCCGCCCAGAACGCACCGACGGTGCGGACCACGACGGCGTAGTTGAAGAACACCAGCGCGGCGACGACGCCGGCGAACGACCCGTCCCAGCCCAGGAAGCCGAGCGGCCCCGACGGCGCGAGGACCGAGCGGAACGCGACCCCGACCACCACGGTGGGCAGGACGAACGGGACCACGACGAGGGCCCGGAGCGCCCCACGGCCCCGGAACGCCGTCCGGTAGAGCAGGTACGCGCCGGGCACGCCGAGGACGACCGCCAGCGCCGTGCCGACGACGGCCTGCCCGAGCGTCAGCGAGATCACCCGCCACGTGCGCGCCCGCCCGGCCACCTCGGCGAAGCCGCCGAGGTCGGGTGCGCCGTCGGTGACGAACCCGCGGCCGACGATCGCGCCCACGGGGTAGGCGAAGAACAGGACGAGGAACGCGAGCGGCAGACCTGCCGCGAGCGCCCAGCCCAGCACCCGCAGGCCGCGACGGGGCGCCCGGTGCCCGGCCCGGCCCGCCGTGGCGGGGCCGGGCCGGACGGACGGGACCGCCCGCGTCCCCACAGGGCTCACCCGATCACCGTGTCCGTCCAGGCGTCGATCCACCGGTCCCGGTTCTCGGACACGAGCGCGGGGTCCACCTCGAAGGGCTCGGGCGCCAGCGGGGCGAACCGGGCCCACGACTCGGGCAGCTCGACGTCGGTCACCGGGTACATGAACATGTTCTCGGGGATGGCCGCCTGCACCTGCGGCGACAGCAGCCAGTCGACGACCGCGCGCGCCCCCTCGGGGTTCTCGGCACCGGCGATGACCCCGGCGTACTCGACCTGGCGGAAGCAGGTGCCGAGCAGGGCCGCGGTCGGCGCCTCGGCCGCCTCGGTGGTGCCCTCCGGCACCTCGTAGGGCGGCGACGACGCGTAGGAGAGCACGAGCGGCCGGTCGCCCTCGCTGCTCGGCCCCGAGAAGTCCACGAAGTAGGCGTCCTCCCAGCCGCTCGCGACACGCACGCCGTTGTCGCGCAGGCGCGCCCAGTAGTCCAGCCAGCCGTCCTCGCCGAACGCGCCGACGGTGGCGAGCACGAAGGCGAGCCCAGGCGACGACGTCGCCGGGTTCGTCACGACGAGCAGGTCCCGGTAGGCGGGGTCCGCGAGGTCCTCCAGCGTGGTGGGCTCGGGCACGCCCGCCTCGGCGAACCACTCCCGGTCCACGTTGATGCACACGTCGCCCATGTCGACGGCGGTCAGGTGGCCCTCGTCGTCCACCGCGTGCTCGGCGACCGCGCCGGGTGCCGCGTACGGCTCGAGGACGCCCTCGGTGATCGCCCGGGTCGCGAACGACGTGTCGATCCCGTAGACGACGTCGCCGATCGGCGCGTCCTTCGTGAGGATCAGCTGGTTGACGAGCGCCCCGCCGTCGCCTGGCGCCCGGGTCTCGAGGCGGTACCCCGTGTCCTCCTCGAACTGCGCGACGAGCTCGTCGGGCAGCGCGAACGAGTTGTGCGTCACGAGGACGACCGTGCCGCCGGCCTCGTCGTCGGCGCCGGCCGGGCCGGGCTCCATCCCCGGCTGCCCGACGACGGAGCACGCCGTCGACGCGGCCGTCACCGCGATCGCCGCGGACGCCGCGCGCGCCCACCGCCGGGCCCGGCTCCGTCGGTCCGTGGGGCGCCCGGGGCGCCCCGCCTGCCTGGTGCTGCTCATGTGCTCCTCCTCGCCGTGTGGACGAGGGGTCCTGCCGCCGGCCGCGACGCGGCACGACGGACAGGATGAGATTCCCGACTCCCTCCGCCGGTACGACCCGGATCAGGTTCGAGGGTCTGCGGCTCGCCGCACTCTCAGCGTCCTGGGACGCTCCCCTGTCGTTCACCGTGAGGGTACCGCGTGCCCGCTCGTGCCCCTGCGCGCCGGCCCGGCCGCCGCTACGGTGAACCCGGAGCCGCGGGTCCCGCGGGGACGCACGGCCCCGCCCGGGGACGCGGACGCACGACCGAGGAGGAGGCAGCCGGTGACGGACAAGAAGGAGTCGGTGGCGGCCAAGGTCGTCGGCGTCGTGACGGCGCTCGCCGCCGCCTGGCTCGCGCAGCGCGTCATCGACGTCGTCTGGCGGCGCGCCCTGGGCCACAAGCCGCCCAAGCCGGAGGACGAGAGCGACGCGCGCTTCGGCGAGATCGCAGCGGCCGCCACCGTCACGGGCGCGGCGATCGCCCTGTCCCGCGTGCTCGCGACGCGCGGCGCCGCGAAGTTCATGTCGCGGCGCTGACGCCGCCGCGCAGGTCCTAGCGCTCGTCGCGCCCGGCGGCCTCGTCGGGGTCCGCCCCGCGC
>JAEZAR010000195.1 GCA_023430425.1 Actinomycetes bacterium
GCCCGAGCCGGCTCGGGCCGCGGGGTTCGGCGCCGGGGGGGACGCCCCGGACGGGGGCTCCCCCGGCACCGGGGGCTCCGCGAGCAGCGACGGCACCGGGAGCACGGCGACCGGCCACACCGGGACGGGCGGGGGGCTCGCCCCCCAGCCCGGCGTCGACGACGTCGCCACGCTCGTCGGCCAGGTGCGCGACAGCGGCCTGCGCGCCTCCCTGGTCCGGATGGGCACCCCGCGCATGCTGCCGCCCGGCACCGGCCTGACGGTGTACCGCATCTGCCAGGAGTCGCTCACCAACGTGCTCAAGCACGCGGGCCCGTCCGCCTCGGTCACCGTCCTGCTCCAGTGGGCCGCCGCCTCCCTCGTCCTCGAGGTGTCCGACGACGGCCGCGGTGCCGCCGCCGGCTCCGACGGCCGGGGGCACGGCGTGCTCGGCATGCGCGAGCGGGCCGCCATGCTGGGCGGCACCCTCGCCGTCGGGCCGCGCCCCGGCGGGGGCTTCCGCGTGCGCGCCGAGATCCCGATCCCGCCCCTGCGTCCCCAGGAGGACCGCCCGTGACCGACGCCGACCGGCCCGCCCCGGCCGCAGCCCCGATCCGTGTCGCACTGGTCGACGACCAGCAGCTGGTGCGGGCGGGGTTCCGGATGGTCATCGACTCCCAGGCCGACCTCGAGGTGGTCCTCGAGGCCGGCAACGGCCGGGAGGCGCTGCAGCGGCTCGCCGTCGTCGAGACGGACGTCGTCCTCATGGACGTGCGGATGCCCGAGCTCGACGGGTTGGCCGCGACGGCGCGGCTCACCGCGAGCGAGGGCGGGCCTGCCGGCCGGGTCCGGCCGCCCCGGGTGATCGTGCTCACCACCTTCGACCTGGACGAGTACGTCCTCGCCGCCATCAAGGCGGGTGCGAGCGGCTTCCTGCTCAAGGACGCCCCGCCGGAGGAGATGCTGGCCGCGATCCGCACCGTGCACGCGGGGGACGCGGTCATCGCCCCCTCGGCGACGCGGCGCCTGCTCGAGCGCCTGGTGGTCTCGCTGCCGGACCTCCAGGAGCGGGCCCCCCACCCCGGGCTCGGCGAGCTGACCGACCGGGAGCGCGAGGTCCTCGTGCTCATGGCGCGCGGCCGGTCCAACACGGAGATCGCCGCGGACCTGTTCGTGGCGGAGGCGACCGTGAAGACGCACGTGGGTCGCGTGCTCGCCAAGCTCGGCGCCCGCGACCGGGTGCAGGCCGTCGTCGTCGCGTACGAGGGCGGCCTCGTCACGCCCGGCTCCTGACGCACGACCTGCGGAGGGGTCGCCCGCGCCGCCCCTCCCCCCGTGGGATGACCGGCGCGACCGCGATCTGATGCCGGGGCGCGACGTCGCCGGGCGGGCGCGCTCCGTAGCGTCGGGGCGACGGAGAGGAGAACCACCATGACGACGCCCGCACCGCACGCGCCCGCACCGGCCGGCCCGACCGCCACCCGCCCCGCGCCCGGCCCGCCCGCCGTCCGTGCGCGCGGCCTCACGAAGGTCTACGGCACCGGACCCGCGGCCGTGGAGGCCCTGGTCGATGCGGACATGGACGTCGCCCCCGGGGAGTTCACGGCGATCATGGGCCCGTCGGGCTCGGGGAAGTCGACCCTGATGCACCTCCTCGCCGGGCTCGACTCGGCCACGCGCGGCCAGGCGTTCATCGGCGACGTGGACCTCACCACCCTGGACGACCGGGCCCTGACCCGCCTGCGGCGCGACCGCGTCGGCTTCGTGTTCCAGTCGTTCAACCTGCTGCCGATGTTCACCGCCGAGCAGAACGTCGTGCTCCCGCTCGACCTCGCGGGCCGGCCCCTCGACCGGGACTGGTTCGACACGCTCGTGAGCACGCTCGCGCTCGGCGACCGGCTCGACCACCGGCCGAGCGAGCTCTCCGGCGGCCAGCAGCAGCGCGTGGCGATCGCCCGCGCGCTCGTCGCCAAGCCCGACGTCGTCTTCGCGGACGAGCCCACCGGGAACCTGGACTCGCGAGCGGGCGCGCAGGTGCTGAGCTTCCTGCGCCGCTCCGTGCGCGAGCTGGGCCGTACCGTGATCATGGTCACGCACGACCCGTCCGCCGCCGCCTACGCCGACCGCGTCGTCCTCATCGCCGACGGCCGGATCGCGGGCGAGATCTCCGACCCCACGCCCGAGTCGGTCCTGGCCGGCCTGGACGCCCTGCGCTCGCTCGACGAGGTGGGCGTCCGATGATCCGGCTCGCCCTCGCGCAGATGCGGCGGAGCATCCCGCGTCTCGTGTCAGCGGGCATCGCGATCGCCATCGGCACCGCGTTCGTCGCGGCCACGCTGGTCGCCGGCGGCGTGTTCACCCGGACCACCTATGACGCCGTGTCCGCCTCCCTCGCCGACGCCGACCTCGTCGTCCGGCAGGCCGGCCTCACCGACGACGACGTCGCGGCGGTCCGCGCGACGGACGGCGTCGCCGCCGCCGACGGCCACCTCTTCCTCTGGGTCGAGATCTTGGCGGGCGGGCAGCGCGCGTACCCCGAGGTGGCCGTGCGCGCCTCCGACCCGCGGCTCGAGCCGCAGGTCGTCACGGACGGGGCCTTCCCGGACGGGCGCGGGGAGATCACCCTCCCGGCGCCCCTCGCCGAGCGGCTGGAGGTCGGCGTCGGTGACGACGTCTCGGTCGTCCGCACCCTGTGGGACGACGCGGACCAGACCGCGCGCCAGGTCGTGGAGCAGCTCACCGTCGTCGGGGTCTCCGACGACCCCGGCGGCGCGTTCGCGCAGACGGACGGCGCCGTCGTCGCGCATGCGGACGACGCCCTGCGCTGGTACGCCGAGGACTGGGACGGGGCACCGCCCGAGTACGACACCATCGTGCTCGCGCTCGACGCGGGCACCGACCTCGAGGCGGCGCGGGCGGCGGTGGCCGACGCCGTCCCGGAGGCAGCCGTGCAGACCCGCGACGAGCGCGCCGCGCAGCTGACGGCCGAGCTCACCGGCGACACCCAGGCGCTCACCGCCGTCGTGCTCGCCTTCGCCGCGGTCGCGCTGGTCGTCGCGGCCCTCGTCGTGGCGAACACGTTCCAGGTCCTCGTCGCCCAGCGCACCCGCACGCTCGCGCTGCTGCGGTGCGTCGGGGCCGACAGGTCCCAGGTCCGTCGCTCGGTGCTCGTCGAGGCGGCGCTCCTCGGGGTCGCGGCGTCGGTGACGGGCATCGTGGCAGGCCTCGTCCTGGCCCAGGTGACGCTGGCCGTGGTCGGACGGGCGAACCCGGACGTGCCGCTGCCCGACGCCGTGCCCGTGACGCTCACGACGCTGCTCGTGCCGGTCCTGGTCGGCACAGTGGTCACC
>JAEZAR010000214.1 GCA_023430425.1 Actinomycetes bacterium
GCGTCCCGGGCGAGGGGACGGACGCGCTGGCCGGGCGCCTGCTGGCCCGCGCCGACGCCGGCGCCACGGGCACGGGCCGCTCGCCCGACCAGCAGGCCCTCGCGATGCTGGCGGCGGCGCTCGGCTACCACGAGCGCGAGGCGAAGCCGTTCTGGTGGGCGCACTTCGACCGGCTCGTGAGCCATCCCGCGGAGTGGCTGGACCGGCGCAGCGTGCTGCTCGTCGAGAGCGCCGAGGTCCTCGAGGACTGGCACGTGCCTCCCCGCGCCCACACGTCTCAGCGCCACGTCCGCCTCGTCGGCCGCCTCGAGCCGGGGTCCGGGGTCGCCGAGGGCGCGGACGTGACGGCGGTGTACGACCCGCCGCTCCCGACCTGCCTGAGCACATCCGCACGTGGGACCCGCGGCTGGACCGACAAGGTGCGCGTGCTGTCCGTGACGGCGCAGGGCGTCGGGGACGCCGCCCGCGACGTCGTGGTGGTGTACGAGCGGCTCGGCACCCGGTCCTCGGCGGCGGACCGCCACGACGCGCTGCCGATGGCGCTGGCCCCCGGCGTCCCCCCGCGGACCGACCCGATCCGCGCGGCGATCCGCGGGCTCGCGGAGCAGGTCGACGGGGCGGCCGAGCTCCCCGACCACCCGGCGCTGGACCTCCTGCGCCGTCGCCCGCCCCGCACCCGCGGCGGCGTGCCGCTCCCACCGGTGGTCGAGGCCGCGTACGGCGCTGCGATCACGGCCGCGGTGGCGAGCCTCGACGGCTCCTACCTCGCGGTCCAGGGGCCGCCCGGCACGGGCAAGACGTACACGGGCGCCCGCGTCGTCGCCGACCTCGTGGCGCGCGGGTGGCGGGTCGGGGTGGTCGCGCAGTCGCACACGGTCGTGGAGAACATGCTCCGCGAGATCGCGGCGGCGGGTGTGCCCCCGGACCGGATCGGCAAGAAGCCCAACGGCACCGCCGCGGCACAGGTCCCGTGGACCTGGGTCGCCGGCGACCGCTTCGCCGCGTTCCACGCCGCCGCGGGCGCCGACAAGGGCACGGGCTACGTCATGGGCGGCACCGCCTGGGACTTCACCAACCCGGGCCGGCTGCCCGGACGCCCGTTCGACCTGCTCGTCGTCGACGAGGCGGGGCAGTTCGCGCTGGCGGACACGCTGGCCGTCGCCTGCGCCGCCCGGAACCTGCTGCTGCTCGGGGACCCGCAGCAGCTGCCCCAGGTGACCCAGGGCAGGCACCCGGAGCCGGTCGACTGCTCGGCCCTCGGCTGGGTCGCCGACGGCCGCGACACGCTCCCCGACGAGCTCGGCTACTTCCTCGCCCGCACGTGGCGCATGCACCCGGCGCTCGCCGACGTCGTCTCCCGCCTGGCGTACGCCGGCCGGCTGGTCGCCGTCCCCGCCACGGCCGAGCGGTTGCTCACGGGCGTGGCGCCCGGCGTCGGGCAGGTGCTCGTGCCACACGACGGCAACGCGGTCGCCTCGGTGGAGGAGGCCGCCGAGGTGGTCAGGCAGGTGCGGTCGGTGCTCGGGCGCACCTGGGTCGACCCGGGCGCACCTGCCGACCGCTCACCCGCCGGGCGCCCGCTGGGCGAGGGCGACGTGATCGTGGTGGCGCCCTACAACGCCCAGGTCTGGACGGTCCGCCGGGCGCTCGACGACGTGGGGCTCACCGGCGTGCGGGTCGGCACCGTCGACATGTTCCAGGGTCAGCAGGCGGTCGTCGTCGTGGTCTCCATGACGGCGTCGTCGCCGGCGGACGTCCCCCGGGGCATGGAGTTCCTGCTCAGCCGCAACCGCGTCAACGTCGCCGTCTCGCGGGCCCAGTGGCGGGCCGTCGTGGTCCGCTCGCCGCACCTGACGGACTTCCTCCCGACGACGCCGCGCGGGCTGGCTGAGCTGGGTGCCTTCCTCGCCGTGGGGCAGGGGCTCGGGCGGGGGGTCGGGCAGGACCTGGGACCGCGCCTCGGGCAGGACCTCGGGCCCGCCGTCGGGCGCCTCGCGCGGACGACGCGCTAGCGGTCCTGGCCCGCGGCCTCGCCGAAGAGCAGCCGACGCACGAGGGCGAGCACGTCGGCCTCGTGGGCCATGTGCGCCTCCCGCCGGGCCTGCATCCAGACCGCGGGGCTGTGGATCTCGCCGTCGGCGCGCTCGACGAGGTAGGCGCCCGTGGCGCCGTCCGCCGTCAGCGGGGCGACGTGCCACGTCGTGGGCAGGCCGGTGTCGGGGTCGGGGGCGTGCAACGAGAGGACGACCGGGGTCCGGGCGCGGACGTCGCGGTGGCTCCCGTGCTCACCCTGCGTGGGGACCTCGGGCAGGAGCGCCTGGGCCATGGTCCACCTCCTCCGCGTCGTCGGCCGTGCCGGGGCCGGCCGTCGACGGATGAGAGGACCGGCCGCGTCCGCCATGACGCTTCTTCGTCGTGGCCGCCGGGCGGGTTGAGCGGGCGTGCGCGTGGCGTCCGCCACAGGGGCGTGCGGCGGGGCCGCGGGGCGTGCCGCCGGTCAGGCGTTGGCGAAGGCGGCGAGGCCGAGCGCGACGGCCCGGTCGAAGAGCAGCTCGCGGTCGGCGGCCGAGAGCGCCTCGTCGCGGAAGAGCAGGTCGCTGATCGTGCAGATCGCGAGCGCCTCCTTGCCCTCCTGGGCGGCCACGGCGTACAGGCCCGCCGCCTCCATCTCCACCGCCAGCGTCCCGTGCTTGACGAGCGCCTCGGTGGTCGCGGGGCGGTCGGAGTAGAAGACGTCGCTGGAGATCACCGGGCCCACGTACACGGTGCCGTTCTTGCGGCGCCGGCGGCGGCCGCTCGCCGGCTCCTCCGCGGGGGCGGTCTTGCGTCGCTGGCCCGGGCCCACGCCCCCGGCCTCGGCCGCCGCGGCGGTCAGGGAGAACGTGGCCGCCGCGCTGAAGTGGATCTGGGGGATCTTGTTGCCCACGACGGAGGAGTCGGTGTGGGCGGCGTTGGCGATGACGACGTCGCCGACCTGCAGGTGCGGCGCCATCCCGCCCGCGGTGCCGATCCGGATGATCCGCTCCACGCCGTAGAACCGGAAGAGCTCCGTCGCGTAGATGCTGATGGACGGGATGCCCATCCCGGACGCGAGGACCGACACCGGCCGGCCGTCGAACGTGCCGGTGTAGCCGAGGATCCCGCGCACCTCCGTGACCAGCCGGGCGTCCTCGAGCACCGTCTCGGCGATCCTCTGCGCGCGCCGGGGGTCGCCGGGCATCAGGACGTCGGGGGCGAGGTCGCCGGGCTCGGCGCCGATGTGCGGTGTGGCCATGCGCCGACCCTAGCCGGACGGGCGGGGAGCGGTCACCGACCGCCCCCCGCCCGGGGGCTCGAGGACGGTCACCGACCGCCCCCGGCCCGACTGCTCACAGGTCGTGCGGCTCCTCGCCCTCGTACCCGCCGTCCTTGCGCAGACGGATGATCGCGAGGGTCAGGCCGCCCCAGACGAGGACGACGGCCAGGAGCATGAAGCCGATCGCGGTGGCGGTCATCGGGCCGCTCCCTTCGTGGTGAGCGCCGGGAGGGTCTCCGGCGTGAAGTCGTCGGGGTTGTGGCGCCACCGGGGGAGCATGGCAGCGGCGGCGATCACGACGCAGAGGACGACCACTCCCCAGCCCAGACCCATGAGGAAGCCGGTCGGGTAGCCGTCATAGCCCTCGCTGAACAGCTTGACGAGGCCGGTGATGAGGATCGCGGTGAGCACCACCGGCACGAGGATGCCGACGTCCCAACGCCACCAGGACCCGACGGGCACACCCGGCCGGTCGTTGAGGTGCGCCTGGAGGTCGCGGAGGCGGCGGAGGACGAGGCCGACGAGGACGCACGACGCGATCGCCGAGACCAGCACGCCGACCTCGTTGACGAACTTGTCGGCCACGTCGAGGACGTACAGGCCCGTCGTCGTCCCGAACAGGACAGTCGAGATCACGGCGAGCGTGCCGCCCACGACGAGGGCGCCCTTGCGCGGCGACCACGCGAACTTCTCCTGGAAGGCGGCGGAGGCCACCTGGAGGATCGAGATCAGCGAGGTCATGCCCGCCAGGATGAGCGCACCGAAGAAGAGCACGCCGAAGACCGAGCCGCCCGGCATGAGCGACAGGATCTGCGGGAAGGCGATGAACGCGAGGCCGACGCCCTGGTACGTCGTCTCCTCCACGGGGATGCCCGCCTGCAGGGCCATGAACCCCACCGCCGAGAACACGCCGATGCCGGCGAGCAGCTCGAAGGACGAGTTGCCCAGACCGACGACGAGGCCCGTCGTGGTGAGGTTGGACCGCCGCCGCAGGTAGGAGGAGTAGGTGATCATGATGCCGAAGGCGATCGACATGGAGAAGAAGACCTGGGCGTAGGCGGCCATCCAGACGTCGGGATGACCGAGCGCCTCCCAGTCGGGCGTGAAGAACGCGTTCAGGCCGTCGGCGGCGCCCTCCAGGGTGACGGCGCGGATGACGATCGCGATGAAGATGACGACGAGCAGCGGGATCATGACGAGGTTCGCGCGCTCGATGCCGCGACGGACACCGCCGGCGAGGATGACCAGCGCGAGCACCCACATGATCATGAGCGGGATGAGGACCTGCGGCACGTACTCGAAGCCGATGGTCGGCACGTCCGCGACCTGCAGGTAGTCGCCGAGCAGGAAGCCCGCGGGGTCGTCGCCCCAGCGCTGGTCGGCCGCGAACACCATGTAGCTCGCCGCCCAGGCGATGATCACCGTGTAGTACACGGCGATGACGCACGAGATGGCGACCTGGAACCAGCCCAGCCCCTCCGACGGCTTGGCCAGCCGGCGGAACGAGGCGGGGGGGCCGCCGCGGAACCGGTGCCCGATCGAGTAGTCGAGCCACAGGATCGGGATCCCCGCGGTGATGAGGGCCACGAGGTAGGGGATGAGGAACGCGCCGCCGCCGTTGTCGTAGGCCGTCCCGGGGAAACGCCAGATGTTGCCCAGGCCGACGGCGGAACCCACCGCCGCCAGGATGAAGCCGAGCTGACCGGACCACTGCTCCCGGGGAGCAGCCCCGGCCTGCGGGGCCGTCGCTGGATCTCTCGTACCGTCGCTCATGGGGCCTTCCTGTCATGGTGGCGCACC
>JAEZAR010000215.1 GCA_023430425.1 Actinomycetes bacterium
GGTCCGGCTCGTGGGGGACGCGTCCGGGTACGTCGACGCCCTGACCGGCGAGGGCCTGCGGGTCGGCCTGGCGCAGGCGCGCGCGGCGGTCGCCACGCTGCCCGACCCGGCCGCGTACGAGCGGGCCTGGCGCGCGGTGACGCGTGACTACCGGCTGCTCACGGCCGGGCTCGTGGCCTGGGCGGGCTCCCCGCTACGTCGCTCGATCGTGCCCGTCGCCCACCGTGCGCCGTGGCTCTACGGCACGGTCGTCGAGCGGCTCGCCCGCTGACCTGCGCGCCTCAGGCGCCCGCCTGGTCCCCGTCACGAGGGTTGAGCATGTCGGGGTCGGCGTCGGGGTCCCCGGCGCTGTCGCGGGGCACCGCCTTCGCTCCCGTGCGCGGCTCCAGGCTGTCCGGGTCGGCGTCCGGGTCGGTGGCGGGGTCGTAGCCCTCGGTGCCTTCGGTGGTCTCGCTCATGCCGCCACGGTCGCACCCGGTGCGTGCCGGCGCATCCGCACACCCCGCCCGGCTCCCCGGAGGGCACCCGGCCGCGGCGCCGCGCGTCCCGGCCCTCATACCCCCGCCCGTATCGGACCTTGGTCCCTTACGGATACCCACGGGGGTACCTAGCGTCGTCCTCAGGGCGGCGACCCCGCCCCGTCCCGGCACGGCGTGCCGGGCGACCGGCAGCACTCGGCAGGCGGGAGCTCGGCATGAGGCGGCTCGTGGTCCTCGGAGCCGGCACGGCCGGCACCATGGTGGTCAACATGCTGCGGCGCCGGATGAGCCGCGACGAGTGGTCGATCACCGTCGTCGACCCCGTGACGGAGCACTGGTACCAGCCGGGGTTCCTCTTCCTCCCCTTCGGCACCTACGCCGACCGCCAGGTCCGCAAGCCGCTCGCCCCCCGCCTGCGCCCCGGGATCGACCTCGTCCGGGCCGCCGTGGAGCGGGTCGACCGCGCCGCACGCACCGTCGTCCTCGACACCGGCGCCGAGCTCGGCTACGACTACCTCGTCATCGCGACGGGCACGACGCCGCGCCCGGACCAGACCCCCGGCCTCGCGGAGGCCCTCGTCGGTCCGCAGGGCGCGGTCCACGAGTTCTACACGCACGCGGGCGCGACGGCGCTCGCCGAGCGCCTCGCCGCCTTCGACGGCGGCCGGGTGGTCGTCCACGTGACGGAGATGCCGGTCAAGTGCCCGGTGGCGCCGCTCGAGCTCACGTTCCTGCTCGAGGACCACCTCACCCGGCGCGGCCTGCGCGACAAGGTCGAGATCACCTACGTCACGCCGCTGCCCGGCGCGTTCACCAAGCCGGTCTCGTCGGCGCACCTGGGGGACATGCTCACCCGGCGCGGCATCGCGCTGGAGCCCGACTTCGTCGTCGAGAGCGTGGACGGCGAGGCCCGGGTCCTGCGGTCGTACGACGAGCGCGAGATCCCCTTCGACCTGCTCGTCACCGTCCCGGTGAACATGGGCGCCGACTTCGTCGCGCGCTCCGGGCTCGGCGACGAGCTCAACTACGTGCCCGTCGACCGGCACACGCTCCTGTCGAAGGCCGACGACCGGATCTTCGCCATCGGGGACGCCACCGACGCCCCCGCCTCCAAGGCCGGCTCCGTCGCCCACTTCGAGGCCGACGTGCTCGTGCCCAACCTGCTCGCGCACGTCGACGGACGGCCGATGCCCGAGCGCTTCGACGGGCACGCGAACTGCTTCGTGGAGAGCGGCCGCGGCCGGGCGCTGCTCATCGACTTCAACTACGACACCGAGCCGCTGCCCGGGACGTACCCGGTGCCGGGGGTGGGGCCGATGCGGCTCCTGCGCGAGACCCGGCTCAACCACTGGGGCAAGCTCGCGTTCCGCCACCTGTACTGGCACATGCTCCTGCCCGGCCGGCGCCTGCCCGTGCCGACCCACATGTCCATGGCCGGCAAGCGCCGTCCGCCGACCGTCCCGGTGCGGCCGGGGGGCGCCGGCGGCGCCGGCCCGGCGGACGGCATCCGCGTCCCGGCGGACTTCTGACCGGGCCGACCCCAGACCCCCGAGCCGAGGAGCCACCTGCCATGCCCGTCACCACCATCGCCGGCCGCGAGGTCCACGTCGACGACGAGGGCTTCCTCACCGACCCCGCCCAGTGGGACCGCGAGCTCGCGGTCGTGCTCGCCCAGGCGATCGGCATCGAGCTGACCGCGGAGCACTGGAAGATCCTCGAGTTCCTGCGCGCGGACTTCGCCGAGCAGGGCGAGACCGCCACCACCCGGCGCGTCCAGACGGTCGGCGGCTTCGCCGTCAAGGAGCAGTTCGAGCTCTTCCCCAAGAAGCCCGCGAAGAAGATGGCGTACGTCGCGGGCCTGCCCAAGCCTCGCGGCTGCGTGTGAGAGGACACCGACGATGACCCCGATCGTGCCGAACTTCGACGACGACGCCGCAAGCGGCCGCAAGCTCGCGATCATCTGCTCGAAGGGCAACCTCGACATGGCCTACCCCGGCCTGATCCTCGCCAACGCGGCGCTCGGGGAGGGCGTCGAGACCCACCTGTTCTTCACGTTCTGGGGCTTCGACATGATCGCGACCCGGCGCATGGACGACCTGAAGTTCTCCCCCACGGGCAACACGGCGATGCACATGCCGATCGGCGACCTGCGGGTGCCGCAGGCGCTCGCCCCGGTGCCGGGGATGCAGGCCGTGGCGACCAAGATGCTCAAGAAGCAGATCGCGGACCTCGGGGTCCCCGAGGTGCCCGACTTCCTGGACCAGATCGTCGCCGCGGGCGGCCACCTGTGGGGCTGCCGCATGAGCGCCGACATGAACAAGTTCACGGAGGCGGACCTGCGGGACGACGTGGAGGGCATCATCAGTGCGTCGGACTTCATCGAGATGACCGAGGGCGCCCAGCTGCTGTTCATCTGAGCCGGGCCCGGACCGCGGAGGAGGCACGCGATGCGCGCGCGCACGACGGCGACCCTCGTCCTTCTCGCGCCTCTGGTCCTGCTGGGGGCCTGCGCGGACGACGGCGCCTCCTCCGACGGGCCGGGTCCCGCCGCGTGCGTCGCCGCCGGCGACTGCCCACGGCTGGAGCCGACGCGGTTCGCGGCGCTCGCGGCGCAGGAGGGCGTCGTGGTGCTCGACGTGCGCACGCCGGCCGAGTTCGCCGAGGGCCACCTCGAGGGCGCGGCCAACCTCGACGTCTCCGCCCCCGACTTCGCCGAGCGGGTCGGCGACCTCGACCCGGACGCCACCTACGCCGTCTACTGCCGCACCGGGAGCCGGTCGCAGGCGGCGGCGACCGTGATGCGGGAGGCGGGGATCGCAGCCGTGGCCGACCTCGACGGCGGCGTCGTCGCCTGGGCCGACGCCGGGCTGCCCCTTGCCACGGACTGACGCCGTCGCGCCGTCCCGCCCCCCGGCGCCCCGGGGCGGGATCCCGGCCAGGCTGGCAGGCTGTGCTGCATGCGCACCTGGCCCGGACACGCCTATCCCCTCGGTGCGACCTTCGACGGCAGCGGGACGAACTTCGCCCTGTTCTCCGAGGTCGCCGAGCGCGTCGAGCTCTGCCTCCTCGACGCGGACGGCACCGAGACGCGCGTGGACCTGCCGGAGACCGACGGCTTCGTCTGGCACGGCTACCTGCCCGACGTGCAGCCGGGCCAGCGCTACGGCTTCCGCGTCCACGGGCCGTTCGACCCTGCCGCCGGGCACCGCTGCAACCCCGCCAAGCTGCTGCTCGACCCGTACGCCAAGGCCATCGACGGCCAGATCGACGGTCACTCGTCCCTGTTCGCCTACGACTTCGACGACCCGACCGAGCTCAACACCGAGGACTCCGCGCCGCACACGATGGTCTCCGTCGTCGTCAACCCCTTCTTCGACTGGGGCCACGACCGGCCGCCGAGCAAGGGCTACGCCGAGTCGGTGATCTACGAGGCCCACGTCAAGGGCCTCACGCAGCTCCACCCCGGCGTGCCGGAGGACCTGCGCGGCACGTACGCGGCCATCGGCCACCCTGCGGTCGTCGACCACCTCGTCGACCTCGGGGTCACCGCGATCGAGCTCATGCCCGTGCACCAGTTCGTCAACGACCCCCACCTGCAGACCAAGGGCCTGTCGAACTACTGGGGCTACAACACGATCGGCTTCTTCGCGCCGCACAACGGCTACTCGCGGTCCCCGAACCCGGGCCAGCAGGTCCAGGAGTTCAAGCAGATGGTCAAGTCGCTCCACGAGGCGGACATCGAGGTCATCCTCGACGTGGTGTACAACCACACCGCCGAGGGCAACCACCTCGGGCCGACGCTCTGCTTCCGGGGGATCGACAACGCGGCGTACTACCGGCTGGTGGACGACGACCTGGAGCACTACTTCGACACGACGGGGACCGGGAACTCCCTGCTCATGCGGCACCCGCACGTCCTCCAGCTGCTCATGGACTCCCTGCGCTACTGGGTGACCGAGATGCACGTCGACGGGTTCCGCTTCGACCTCGCGGCCACCCTGGCCCGGCAGTTCCACGAGGTGGACCGGCTGTCCGCCTTCTTCGACCTCGTCCAGCAGGACCCGGTGGTGAGCCAGGTCAAGCTCATCGCGGAGCCCTGGGACGTCGGGCCGGGCGGGTACCAGGTGGGCGGGTTCCCGCCGCTGTGGACCGAGTGGAACGGCAAGTACCGCGACACCGTCCGCGACTTCTGGCGCGGTGAGCCCGCGACCCTCGCCGAGTTCGCCAGCCGGCTCTCCGGCTCCTCGGACCTCTACGAGCACACGGCGCGCAAGCCGATCGCCTCGATCAACTTCGTCACCGCGCACGACGGCTTCACCCTCGCCGACCTCACCTCGTACAACGACAAGCACAACGAGGCCAACGGTGAGGACAACAAGGACGGCGAGAGCCACAACCGGTCGTGGAACTGCGGCGTGGAGGGCCCGACAGACGACGAGGCCGTCAACGCCCTCCGCCGGCGCCAGCAGCGCAACTTCCTCACCACCCTGCTCCTGTCGCAGGGGGTGCCGATGATCGGTCACGGGGACGAGCTCGGCCGGACGCAGGGCGGCAACAACAACGCGTACTGCCAGGACAACGAGATCGCCTGGGTCGACTGGGACCTCGACGAGCACCGCGAGTCGCTGCTGGAGTTCACGCGCGCCCTCGTCCACCTCCGCCGTGACCACCCCGTGCTGCGCCGTCGGCGGTTCTTCGCGGGCAGCGCGGACCACGGCGGGGAGTCCGACCTCGGGGACATCGCCTGGTTCAGCACCGGCGGGGAGCACATGACGAGCGCCGACTGGCAGGAGAGCTACGTCAAGGCGGTGCAGGTCTTCCTCAACGGGGAGGCCATCACGGAGCCGGACCCGCGCGGGCAGACGATCGTCGACGACAGCTTCCTCGTCCTGTACAACGCCGCGCCCAACACGGTGGTGTTCACGCTCCCGCCGGCGGAGTTCGGGGCTGCGTGGACGTGCGTGCTCGACACCGACCACACGCTCGACGCGGGCGCCGTGATCAAGCCCGGCGACTCCCTCGGGATCACCGGGCGCAGCGTCCTCGTGCTGAGCCGGCCGCCCACCACGGCGGGCGCATGACCGGGGAGGCCCGGACCAGTCCGGCGCGACGACGGCCGGCGCCGGGCCGGCCCGTCCCGGTCTCCACCTACCGGCTCCAGCTCTCCGCCGACTTCACGCTCGACGACGCCGCCGCCCGGGTGCCCTACCTTGCGGCGCTCGGCGTCAGCCACGTGTACCTCTCGCCGGTCCTGCGCGCGGCGCCCGGCTCCACGCACGGCTACGACGTCGTCGACCACGGCGAGGTCTCCCCCGCGCTGGGCGGGCGGGCGGCGCTGGACCGGCTCGTGGCCGCGGCCCGCGACGCCGGCCTGGGGGTCGTCGTCGACGTCGTGCCCAACCACATGGCCGTGCCCACCCCCGCCTGGCACAACACGGCCCTGTGGTCGGTGCTCGCCCGAGGTCCCGAGTCGCCCTACGCCGCGTGGTTCGACGTCGACTGGTCCGCCGGCGACGGCGCCCTCCTCATGCCCGTGCTGGGCGACCGGGTCGGCGCCGTCCTCGCCGCCGGCGAGCTGGGCCTCGACGCCGTGGACATCCCCGGGCTCGAGGGCCCCCAGCCGGTGCTGCGCTACCACGACCACGTGTTCCCCGTGCGGCCGGGAACCGAGCAGCTGGGCATCGCCGACCTGGTGGACCGGCAGCACTACCGCCTCGCCTACTGGCGGGTCGCGAACGAGGAGCTCAACTACCGACGCTTCTTCGACGTCGGCACGCTCGCCGCCGTCCGCGTCGAGGACCCCGCGGTGTTCGACGCCACCCACGCCCTGCTGACGGACCTGGTCACCTCCGGGGCCGTGGACGGCCTGCGCATCGACCACCCGGACGGCCTCGCCGACCCCCGCGGCTACCTGGACCGGCTCGCGGCCGCGACGGGGGACGCGTGGGTGGTGGTCGAGAAGATCCTCGCCCCGACCGAGGAGGTCCCCGACGACTGGGCCACCGCCGGCACGACGGGGTACGACGCCGCCTGGCGCGTGAACCAGGTGTTCGTCGACCCGGGCGGCGGCGGCGAGCTCGGGGCGGTCATGCACCGGCTCACCGGCGACGCCCCGGACGCCCTGCACGCCCTCGTCGACGAGGCGAAGCGCGAGATCGTCACCGGTGCGCTGTACGCCGAGGTGGACCGCCTCGCCGACCTCGCGGCGGACATCTGCCGCGACGACGTGCGGCTGCGCGACCACACGCGCCGCTCGCTCCACGACTGCCTCGTCGAGCTCCTCGTCGCCGCCGACCGCTACCGGTACTACGTCGTGCCGGGCGAGGCGGTGGCCCCGGAGGCGGCGGCCGCGTTCGCCGAGTGCGTGGCGCGGGCCCGCGCCCACCTCGAGGGCGACCGCCTGGACACGCTCGACGTGCTCGCGGACCTGCTCCTCGGGCGGGAGGCGGGGTCGGCGGGACGCACCAGCGAGCGCCGGCGGGCCGAGCTCGTCGTGCGCTTCCAGCAGACCTGCGGCGCGGTGATGGCCAAGGGCGTGGAGGACACCGCGTTCTACCGCTGGACCCAGCTGGTGGCGCTGACCGAGGTCGGCGGCGCCCCCGAGCGGTTCGCCATCAGCCCCGAGGAGCTGCACGCCTGGGCGGCCCGCACCCAGCACCGGGCGCCCCTCGCCCTGACCACCCTCTCGACGCACGACACCAAGCGCAGCGAGGACGTCCGGGCGCGGCTCGGCGTGCTGTCGGAGCTGCCCGTGGAGTGGTCGGACCTCGTGGAACGCGTGCGCGCGGCGACGGCCGAGCACCGGTCGACCCTCGTCGACGGGCGCGCGGAGAACCTCCTGTGGCAGACGCTCGCGGGCACGTGGACGGACGACGGCCCCCTGCCCCCCGACCGGCTCGAGGCCTACCTGACCAAGGCCCTGCGCGAGGCGAAGTCGCGCACCGGCTGGACCGCTGTCGACGAGCCCTACGAGACGGCGGTGCTCGACCTCGCGCGCGCCGCCCGCGAGCTGCCCCCGGTCGTCGACGCCTTCACGGGGTGGGTCCGGCTCACCGCGCCCGGTGTGCGCGCGGCCACGCTGGGCACCAAGCTCGTCCAGCTCACCATGCCCGGGGTGGCCGACGTCTACCAGGGAACGGAGAGCCTGGCCGTCGCCCTCGTCGACCCCGACAACAGGCGACCCGTCGACTTCGACGCCCTGGCCGCCGCCCTGGGTCGCCTCGCCACCGAGCCGCCGCGCGGGCTCGCGGAGGAGAAGCTGCTCGTGACCGGCCGGGCGCTCGCCGTCCGTCGCCGCCACCGGGAGGCGTTCGTGGGCGAGGGCGCGGGGTACGCGCCCGTCCCGACGTCGACGGGCAACGCGCTCGCGTTCGTGCGCACGGCCGACGGCGAGCCCGCCGCGGTCACCGTCGTCACGCGGCTCGCCCTCGCCCTCGAGCGCCTCGGCGGGTGGGGCGACCACACGGTCGTCGTGCCCGGGGGCACGTGGCGCGACGAGCTCACCGGGCGGGTCGTGGGCGGCGGCACCCTGCGGCTGGCCGACCTCCTCGACCGGCTGCCCGTCGCGCTGCTCGTGCCGGAGCACGACCGATGACGCGCGGACCCTGGTCGTGGCGCCCCCGGGTGTGGGCGCCCGCAGCACGGTCGGTCGACCTCCACCTGCCCGGCCACGACCACCTGCGGGCCACGGACGCCGAGGCGCGGGTGCTGCCGCTCGAGCGCCAGGACGGCGGCTGGTGGGTGTGCGAGCCGCTGGCGCTCCCCCACGGCACCGACTACGCGTTCGCGGTCGACGGCGGCCCGCCGCGTCCGGACCCGCGCAGCCCCTGGCAGCCGCACGGGGTGCACGGCCCGAGCCGCACGTTCGACCCGGGCCGGTTCGGCTGGACCGACGGCGACTGGCCCGGCCGGGACGTCCGCGGGGCCGTGGTCTACGAGCTCCACGTCGGGACGTTCACGCCCGCCGGCACGCTGGACGCCGCGGTCGAACGGCTCGACCACCTGGTCGACCTCGGGATCGACGTCGTCGAGCTCATGCCGGTGGCCGCCTTCCCCGGGGTGCACGGCTGGGGCTACGACGGGGTCGCGCTCTATGCCGTCCACGAGCCGTACGGGGGTCCGGCCGCCCTGCAGCGGTTCGTCGACGCGGCCCACGCCCGCGGACTGGCGGTCTGCCTCGACGTCGTCCACAACCACCTCGGCCCCTCCGGCAACTACCTGGGCGAGTTCGGGCCGTACTTCACCGACCGGCACCACACGCCGTGGGGGGCGGCGGTGAACCTGGACGGGCCCGACGCGCGCGAGGTCCGGGCGTTCGTCATCGACAACGCCGTGCGCTGGCTGCGCGAGTTCCACCTCGACGCGCTGCGCCTCGACGCGGTCCACGCGCTCATCGACGACTCGCCCCGGCACCTGCTCGCCGACCTCTCCGACGCGGTCGCGGCGCTCGCCGAGGAGGTCGGCCGGCCGCTCTCGCTCGTGGCGGAGTCGGACCGGAACGACCCGCGCACGGTCACGCCCACCGACGAGGGCGGCCTCGGCATGACCGCGCAGTGGGCCGACGACGTCCACCACGCGATCCACGCCCACGTCACCGGCGAGCGGCACGGCTACTACGCCGACTTCGGCAGCGCCGAGGTCCTCGCGAAGGCGCTGACCAAGGTCTTCGTCCACGACGGCTGGTGGTCCTCGTTCCGCGAGCAGCACTGGGGCCACCCCGTGCCCGACGAGGTGGACGGGCACCGCTTCGTGGTGTTCGCCTCCGACCACGACCAGGTGGGCAACCGCGCACTCGGGGACCGCCCGGCCGCCCGGCTCGACACCGGCGCGCTGGCCGTCGAGGCGGCGCTCGTCCTGTGCTCTCCCTACACGCCCATGGTCTTCATGGGCGAGGAGTGGGGGGCGAGCACCCCGTGGCAGTTCTTCACCGACCACGGTGAGCCGGAGCTCGCCGAGGCCGTCCGGGCCGGTCGCACCGCCGAGTTCGGCGCGCACGGGTGGACCGAGGTGTACGGCGGGCAGGTCGAGGTCCCCGACCCGCAGGCCCCGTCCACCGTGGCCGCGAGCCGGCTGGACTGGGCCGAGCCCGCCGAGGGCCGACACGCCCGGCTGCTCGCCTGGTACCGCGACCTCATCGCCCTGCGCCGCAGGGTGCCCGACCTCGCGTCGGGCGACCGCCGTGCCACGCAGGTGGAGCACGGCGACGGGTGGCTGCTCGTGCGGCGGGGCCGCGCCGTGGTCGTGGCGAACCTGGCGCAGGCCCCGCGCCTGGTCCCGGTGGGACCGGCCGCCGCGGGCGCGCCCGAGGTGCTGGCCGCGTGGGAGCCCGTGACGTTCCACGGGGACGACGTCGAGGTGCCCGGCCGCTCCGTGGTGGTCTGTCGACGGATCGAGGAACGAGGAGGCGGGGCGTGAGCGAGCAGATGTGGACGGTCCGGCCGGCGGAGGCGCTGCGGGCGGGACCAGGCTTCGAGCTGGCTGCGCTCGACCGGCGCTCCACCCCCGGGTGGAGCGGGGACCGGGACGACGCCGAGCGGGCGACCCGCGCGCGCGGCGAGCGCCTCTCGGAGCTCCAGGAGCGGCTCCACGCGCACGGGCGGACCGGCGGGACACGCGCCGTGCTGCTCGTCCTGCAGGGCCTGGACACTGCGGGCAAGGGCGGCATCGTGCGCCACGTGCTCGGCATGGTCGACCCCCAGGGCGTGGCCCTGCGCTCGTTCGGGGTGCCCACGGCGGCCGAGCGCAGCCACCACTACCTGTGGCGGATCCGGCAGGCGCTGCCCCGGCCGGGCGCCATCGGGGTCTTCGACCGCTCGCACTACGAGGACGTCCTCGTCGTCCGCGTCGCCGAGCTCGTCCCTCGCGAGGTGTGGGAGCCGCGGTACCAGGAGATCAACGACTTCGAGGCCGAGGTCGTCGACGCGGGGACGGTCGTGGTGAAGGTGCTCCTCGCGATCTCCCCCGAGGAGCAGGCCGAGCGCCTGCGCGAGCGCCTGGAGCGGCCGGACAAGCACTCGAAGTACAACCCGGGGGACCTGGACGTCCGGGCCCGGTGGGGGGACTACGCGGACGCGTACCAGGCCGTGCTGGACCGGACGTCGACCTCCGTCGCGCCGTGGTTCGTGGTCCCGGCCGACCGCAAGTGGTTCGCCCGCCTGGCCGTCACCGAGCTGCTGGTCGGCGCGCTCGAGGGTCTCGACCTGGGCTGGCCGTCCGCGGACTTCGACCCGGCCGCCGAGCTCGCCCGCCTCGCCTCGATCCGGGTCTGAGCCGGGCGCCGGGTCAGGCGCCCACGACCTCCCGGCCGCGCGCCTCCAGCTCGGCGAGCCGCGAGAGCGCCCGCAGGTACTTCTTGCGGTACCCCCCGCGCAGCATCGCCTCGCCGAAGAGGCCCTCCGTGCCCTGCCCGCCGAGCAGCACCGGCACGTCCGCGTCGTAGAGCCGGTCGACGAGCACCACGAGCCGAAGGGCGTCGGCCTGGTCCGTCAGGGGACGCACGCCGGTGAGACCGACGAGGCCGACGCCGTCGAGCAGCGCCCCGTACCGCACGGGGTGGACGGTCTGCAGGTGGGCCAGCAGGGCGTCGAAGTCGGCGCCCGCCGCCTCGGGGACCCGCGCCAGCGCCGCGTCGACGCGTGCGTCGGGCAGCCCGGCGGCCGGTCGGGGGTTGCGGTGCCGGTAGTCCGGGCCGTCGATCCGCACCACCCGGAAGCGCGCCGCGAGCGCCTGGATCTCGCGCAGGAAGTCCTCCGCCGCGAACCTGCCCTCGCCCAGCTGCTCGGGCAACGTGTTCGACGTCGCCGCGAGCGCGACGCCGTGGTCGGACAGCTCCCGCAGCAGGCGCGACATGAGCACGGTGTCGCCGGGGTCGTCCAGCTCGAACTCGTCGATGCAGACCAGGCGCCGGCGGGACAGCGCCCGGACGGTCGGCCCGAAGCCGAGGGCACCGACGAGGTGGGTGTACTCGACGAACGTGCCGTACGCACCCGCCGCCGGGCCCACGGCGTGCGCCAGCGCCGCCAGCAGGTGCGTCTTGCCGACGCCGAACCCTCCGTCGAGGTACACGGCCGCCGGCGGGGCGCCGCGGCCCAGGAGGCGGGACCAGCGTGCCGGCGGACGCGCGAGCTCGGCGGCCAGGTCGACCATCGCGTCGCGCGCCTCGGCCTGGCTGGGGTGGTCCGGGTCCGGCAGGTAGGTGTCGAACCGTGCGTCCGCGAAGTGCCGGGGCGGGACCAGCGCGGCGAGCAGGCGCTCGGCCGGCACGTCCGGCCGCCGGTCGGTGAGCGCGGGCGGCACGGGCAGCACGGGCCGAGCCTAGGCGAGCGGGGGCTACCGTTCGTGCCATGCCCGCGCGACCGGTCCTCGAGGTCCTCCTGCCCGGCGGTGAGCCGGCCGTCGGGCCCGACGACACCGAGCGCCTCGACGCCCTGTACGCCCCGCCGGACGGGCCTGGCGGCCCCGGCGACCCCGGCCGCCCCGGCTGGCTGCGCGCGAACATGATCGCCACGCTCGACGGTTCGGCGACGGGGCCCGACGGGCGCTCGGGATCGATCAACGGGCCCGCGGACCTGCGCGTGTTCGAGGTGCTGCGGGCCTGGTCGGACGTCGTCCTCGTCGGTGCGGGGACCGTCCGCGCCGAGGGGTACGGCGCCCCGCGGACGCCGGACCACCTGGTCGGCCTGCGTCGCGCGCGCGGTCAGGCCGACGACCCGCCGCTCGCGGTGGTGAGCGCACGCGGGGACGTGCCGGAGGCCGCCCTCACCGTCCACGCCGGGCCCGGCCCGTTCGTCGTGACGACGGCGGGCGCCCCCGGGCTCGCCCACCTGCGCCGCCGGGTGGCGCCGGAGCGCCTCCTGGTGCACGAGGGCGACGTCGACCTGCCCCGCGC
>JAEZAR010000292.1 GCA_023430425.1 Actinomycetes bacterium
GTTCTGGCCTTATGGCTCAGACCAACCACCACGACCAAGGTTACGGATGCTGGGATGGCGGCGGGGGCGAACCGCCACAATCACTCCTGCGGGTGATCGTCTACGCTTTGTTGTCATGCCGCTCGTCTCCCAGCCACTGACCCGGCGTGAGGAGCTACTCGGGCAGCTGCGGGACCTGTTTCTCGCCGAGGGCTTCGCCCGGTTCAGCATCGCGGATCTGGCCGATCGACTGAGGTGCTCCCGCAGCACTCTCTACGCGGTCGCGCCCAGCAAAGAGCAGCTCGTGGTCGCGGTGGTGCGCTCCTACTTCATGACTGCGGCCGAACGCATCGAGGCGCGCGTCGCCGAGGCCGACGACCCACGGCAGCGACTCGCCAGCTACCTGGCCGCGGTCGCGGCCGAGCTGGAGCCCGTCTCGGCCGAGTTCTTCGCCGACCTCGCCGGCTTCGCCCCGGCCGGTGACGTCTACCGGGAGAACACCCGGTTCGCCGCGCAGCGGATCCAGGTCCTGGTGGCCGAAGGCATCCGGGCTGGCGTGCTGCGACCGGCCCACGCCTCGTTCGTCGGCGCCGCGGTCTCGTCGGTCATGGGGGCGATCCAGCGTGGTGAGATCCAGGCGGTGACCGGGCTTACCGCCGCCGACGCCTATCGGGAGCTCGCTGACCTCATCCTGGGCAGCCTGGCCCAGCCCCACGCCGCCTAGCGGAGCGAGGAGCCAGCGCCAGCATCCACAGTGGATATCGTGGCTGGCCGGGCCTTGGCCAGGTCACGGCTGATCACGATTCGCTGGATCTGGTTGGTGCCTTCAAATATCTGCATGACCTTGGCCTCACGCATGTAGCGCTCCACCGGGAAGTCCTTGGTGTAGCCGTAGCCGCCGAGCACCTGCACCGCGTCCGTGGTCACCCGCATAGCGTTGTCGGTCGCCACCAGCTTCGCGATCGCCGCCTCCCGGCTGTACGGCAGGCCCAGATCCTTACGCCGGGCGGCCTGCAGGGTCATGGCCCGGGCCGTCTGCACCGCCGCCTCCATGTCGGCGAGCAGGAAGGCCAGCCCCTGGTGCTCGATGATCGGCTTGCCGAAGGCCTCACGCTCCTGCGCGTAGGCGACCGCCTGGTCCAGCGCGCCCTGGGCCAGGCCGGTGGCCACGGCGGCGATCCCGAGCCGACCGGAGTCGAGGCCGGCCAGCGCGATCTTGAGCCCGTCGCCCTCGGCGCCGAGCCGGCGCTCGACCGGGACCCGGACGTCCTCGAGCAGCATGGTGGCGGTGGTCGAGCCGGTCAGGCCCATCTTGCGCTCGGGGGTGTCCGCGCGCAGGCCGGGGGTGCCGGCCGGGACCAGGAAGCAGGAGATCCCGTTCCGGTCGTCGGAGGTCCGCGCCATCACCTTGTAGAAGTCGGCCTCGCCGCCGTGGGTGACCCACGCCTTCGCGCCGTTGAGCACGTAGTCGTCGCCGTCGCGCCGGGCGCGGGTGCGCATGGCCGCGGGGTCGGATCCGGCGTGCGCCTCAGACAGGCAGTAGGCGCCCAGCAGGTCGCCGCCGAGCATGTCCGGGAGCCAGCGCTGCTGCTCGGGCGTGCCGAAGTTGACCAGGCCGAAGCAGGAGAGGGCGTGAACGGAGACGCCGACGCCGACCGACGACCAGACGGCGGCGATCTCCTCGAGCACCTGGAGGTAGACCTCGTAGGGCTGGCCGCCGCCGCCGTGCTCCTCGGCGTACGGGAGGCCGAGGATCCCGACCTCGCCGAGCAGGCGGAAGACGTCGCGCGGGAAGGTCTCGGTGGCCTCGGCCTCGGCGCTGCGGGGCGCGAGCTCACGGGCCGCCAGGTCGCGGACCAGGGTGAGCAGCTCGGCGGACTCCTCAGTGGGGAGGTGGCGCGCAGCGGGCATGGGCGGCTCCTGTCTTCTCTGGCGGCCGGACGTCGATACTCTATCCCAGTCGCCAGTATCGTTTTCCGTACCGATCCTCTGCACCCCGATCCCGCAGGAGCGACCCGTGACCCCCGACCAGCGCGTGACCGCGGCACCGCGGCGCCGGCGTACGGCACGCCAGCAGGACCTGCTGGACCGCCTGGTCGCGCTGATGACGGCGGAGGGGTTCTCCCAGTTCACCCTCGACGACCTGGCCGAGCGGCTGCACTGCTCCAAGACCACGCTCTACGCGCTGGCCGGGTCCAAGCCCGAGCTGGCCGTCGAGGTGGTCCGGGAGTACTTCCGCGCCTCGGTCCCGGTGGTCGAGGCGCGGGTGGACGCCGCGGACGGGCACGCCGAGAAGGTCACGGCGTACCTGATGGCCGTCGCGGACTACCTGCGCCCGCTGTCGCGGGAGTTCATGGAGGACCTGCTGGCCTTCGCGCCGGCCGGGGAGGTCTACCGGTTCAACACCGTCGCGGCGTCGACCCGGGTGCGGCAGCTGGTGGCCGAGGGGATCGACGCGGGCGCCTTCCGCTCGGTCAACGCGCACTTCGTCGCCGAGATGGTGGCCGCCACCATGCAGGCGATCCAGCGCGGGGAGATGTTCGCCCGCCTGGAGATGACCGACGCCGAGGCGTACGCCGAGCTGGCCTCGCTCGTCGTGCACGCGCTCACGGTCGGCGACTGACTCGTCCGTCGCGTCCCCGAGTACGCCCGGCGCCCGTGGGTACGGACATCCATGACCTCTTCAGAGAACGAGCCCCAGCCCACCGACGAGACGCTCGAGGAGCAGTCCGGCGCAGAGACCGACGACCAGGACGCCGAGCCCACCCTCAACGCGCCCGAGGAAGGTCGCCCCGACGGCCAGTAGGCGTCCCCCTCCTCGCGCGCGGCGCGTCCGGCCGCCGGTCAGCCGGGCATGTCCTCCGGTGGTCTGCGACGACGGGTGAGGGCTGCCTTGCCGATCGACCAGGTCCACGTCACCAGCGCGTACACGACCAGCGTGCCCCACCAGGGCAGCCCGCTGGCCGTGATCGCGACGGTCGTCACGAAGAAGACGGCCACGAGGAGGTAGTCGGGCTTCGCCCACTGCCCGTCCTCGTCGAGCATCCCCAGGTACTCACCCAGCCTGCGCATGTG
>JAEZAR010000369.1 GCA_023430425.1 Actinomycetes bacterium
GCACCGTCCCCACGGACGCCCAGGCGGTCGCGGTGAGCCGGAACGGGCCGCTCGGCAGCAGCTCGGCGCAGCGCGCGCGCAGGCGCTCGCGTCCGGCGTCGTCCAGCCCGCGCACGTAGGCGCCGCCCGGGCCCACGCCGAGCGTGAACGGGTGCCACCAGTCGGCCAGGTCCTCGAAGTCCGACCGGACCTGCAGGGCCTGCTCGGTCACGTCGGCGAGCCCGGCCGCGGCGAGGAGTGCGCCCAGGTCGCCCTGCCGGGTGCCGGGCAGGTGCGCCTCGTCGTGCGCCTGGGGATCCGTGTCGTGGACCGCCTGCCAGAAGACGGCCAGCGGGCCGCCGCCGCCCGCGTGGTCCCAGACGCACGCCGCGACGCGGCCGCCGGGGCGGGTGACCCGCGCCATCTCGGCCAGGCCGGCCACCGGGTCGGCGAGGAAGTGCACGACGAGCTGGGCGAGGACGGCGTCGAAGGCTCCGTCGTCGAAGGGCAGCGCCTCGGCGGCCGCCGCCCGCACCTCGACGCCCGGGAAGCGGGCGCGGGTGGCGGCGACGAACGGCTCGGACGGGTCGACCGCCGCGACGCCGGCGGGCCCGAGCAGCGCGACGAGCCGATCGGTCAGCGCCCCGGTCCCGCACCCGACGTCGAGCACCCGGTCGCCCGGCCGCAGCGCGACGAGCGACCCGAAACCCTCGGCGAGCGGGCGCGACCAGCGGCCCATGTACGCGTCGTACGCCTCCGCCGCGACCTGGAACGACACCGTGCCGGCTCAGCGGATCGCGGCGACGAGCGCGTCGGCCAGCTCCGCGGGCCTGGTCAGCTGGGGCCAGTGACCGGTGGGCAGGTCGACGAAGGTGGCGTCCTTCACGCGCGCGAGCTCCGCCGTGTACCAGTGGTTGCGGTTCATGAGGTCCCGCATCGCGGTCGCGGGGAACTCGCACGTGATGACGGTGACCGGGACGTCGTACCGGCGCGGGTCCGACAGCGACTGCCGGTCGGCCGCGACGCCCGCCGGCTCCGGCACCGCGATCGCGCGGAACCGGGCGCGCAGTTCCTCGTCGAGGTCGACCAGGTCCTCGTCGCCGAACACCGTCCAGTCCGGCAGGGGGATCTCGCCGTCGACCACGGGCAGCTCGTCGTTGATGGCGGCGCCGTCGGCGAGGGGGACGGAGTCGACGTACACCACCCGTGCGACGCGGTCGGGCCGGGCGTCGACGACCGCGTGGGCGATCGCCCCACCCCCGCTGTGGCCGACCAGCACCACCGGCCCCGGGGCGGCGTCGACCTCCGCCACCACCGCGGCCACGTGGTCCGCGAGCCCGATGCCCGTGCGGTCGTCGGCGGGCGACGCCTTGCCGGGCAGCGTGAGCGCGCGCACCCGGTGGCCCGCCGCCTCGAGCGCCGGGACGACCGGGTCCCACGAGGCGCCGGTGAGCCAGAAGCCGGGGATGAGGAGGACGTCCATGAGGCGACGGTAGGGGCTCGCCGGGGGCGGGTCGAGGGGCGGCGCGGGTAGCGTCCGACCATGGGCACCACCGAGGAGCATCCCCGTCCCGAGCCGCCGCTGGACGGGGACGAGGTCGCGACGCTCCTGGGGTTCCTCGAGTTCCACCGGGCGACGCTCGCATGGAAGACGGGCGGGCTGGACGCGCGGGGCCTGGCGGCGCCGCTGCACCCGACGACGATGACCCTCGCCGGGCTGCTCAAGCACCTGGCCTACGTGGAGGAGCGGTGGTTCGGCCACCGGCTCCTCGGCCGCGCGATGCCCCCGCCCTTCGACGGCGTCGACCACCGGGCGGACCCCGACTGGGAGTGGCGGACGGCTCCGGGCGACGACCCCGAGCAGCTGCGGGCGTGGTGGTCCGCCGCGGTCGACCGCTCGCGCGCGGCGGTCGACGAGGCCCTGGCCGACGGTGGGCTCGAACGGGTCCTGGCGGTCCCGCTCGGCGACGGGACGACGCCGAGCCTGCGCTGGGTGCTCGTGCACATGATCGAGGAGTACGCGCGGCACAACGGCCACGCCGACCTGCTGCGTGAGAACGTCGACGGGCGCACGGGTGAGTGAGGTGCCCCCGCTCGTCCTGGCCGGCGCCCGGCTGCTGGACGGCGACGGGCCCGTCGACGTGGTCGTCCGCGACGGCGTGGTCGCGGCGGTGGTGCCCGCCGGCCACGGCGCGTCGGGAGCCCACGGGGCGAGGACCGTCGACCTGGACGGCCGGTGGCTCGCGCCCGGCCTGTGGGACCGGCACGTCCACCTCACCCAGTGGGCGGGCGTCCGCCAGCACCTGGACCTGTACGAGGCCCGCTCGGCCGCGCAGGTCGTCGCGATGGTGCGGGCCCGCCTCGCCGAGTCGCCCCCCGCCCCCGGGGTCCCGCTGCTCGGCCGACGGTTCCGGGCGGCGCTCTGGCCGGACGAGCCGACCGCCGCGCTGCTGGACGAGGTCGCGGGCGCGACGCCGGTCGTCCTGGCGTCCGTGGACCTGCACTCGGGCTGGCTGAGCACGGCAGGTCTGCGCTGGTTCGGCGCGGCCGGGCACCCCACCGGGCTGCTCCGCGAGGAGGAGTGGCTCGGTCGGCTCGGCCGCGCGCAGGTCGCCCCGGTCGAGGTCGCGGACGCATGGGTGACGCAGGCCGCGGCGGCCGCCGCAGCCCGCGGCGTGGTCGGCGTCGTCGACCTCGAGCTGGCGGACAACGTCACGGCCTGGCGCCGCCGCGCGGAGGCGGGGTTCGACCTGCTGCGCGTGCGCGCAGGCGTGTGGGAGACCCACCTCGACGACGTCGTCGCGGCGGGACTGCGCTCGGGCGACGTCATCGCCGGCACGGTGGTGCAGGGACCCCTCAAGGTGATCAGCGACGGCGCCCTCAACACCCGGACCGCGTACTGCCACGAGCCGTACCCCCTGGTGGCGCCGGGGTCGGCGGGCCCGTCCGCCACGCCGGGACCGGGGGTGCTCAACGTGCCGGCCGACCGCCTCGTGGAGCTCATGACGCGTGCGCACGCGGCCGGGCTGGACTGCGCGATCCACGCGATCGGGGACGCCGCGAACACGATGGTGCTCGACGCGTTCGCCGCCACGGGGGCGCGCGGTTCCGTCGAGCACGCCCAGCTGCTGCGCCGCGCCGACGTGTCGCGGTTCGCGGCGCTCGGGCTGGTCGCCTCGGTCCAGCCCGAGCACGTCCTGGACGACCGCGACGTCCTGGACCGGGTGTGGGCGGACCGGGCGGAGCGGGCCTACCCGTTCCGCTCGCTGCACGACGCCGGGGCGGAGCTCGCCTTCGGGTCCGACGCCCCGGTGGCCGCGCTCGACCCGTGGGCGGCCGTGGCC
>JAEZAR010000383.1 GCA_023430425.1 Actinomycetes bacterium
CCACCGTCCACGCCACGGCGGGCAGGTCGCAGCCCACCGTGAGCACGCGGTCCACGCCGGCCCGGGCGGCCCGGGCGAGGTGAGCGGCGACGGCGGGGTGGTCGACCGGCGGCAGGCCAGTGGCGTCGCCCGGCCCGTCCGCGCCCCGGGCCGCGCGCCAGCCCTCGTCGACGGTCTCCGCGACCACCGTCTCCAGGTGGGTGTGGTTGTCCACCACCGCGACCCGCAGCGGCTCCGGCTCCGGCGGCCAGGAGACGTCGCGCGGCCGCCGGCTCACGGGTCGGTCGGCTCGATGCGGGGGAACAGCGCCGCGCCCTTGGTCACGGTGGTGCCGGCGGGCAGCACGCCGAGCCTGGCCGCGTCCGCCACGGGCTGCGCGGCGAGCGGCCCGAGCACCGCCTCGGCGCCGAGCGAGGCCCACAGCTCGGCCGCCGCGCGGGGGACGACGGGGTGCAGCAGCACCGCGAGCGCGCGCAGCACGTCCGCCGAGGTCGCGAGGATGGTGGCGAGCCGGCCCCCCTGGGGGTAGGAGCCGTCGTCGGCGACCTCCTGCTTGGCCACCGCCCACGGCGCCTGCTCCGTGAGGTACCCGTTGGCCTCGTCGACGAGCGTCCACACGGCCGCGAGCGCCTCGTGCAGCGCGACCCGGTCCACCGCGTCCTCCGCGTCGGCCACCGCGCGCGCGGCGACCTCGCCGAGGCGCGCCTCCGCCGCGGTGGCCGGCCCCGCCTCGGGGAGCGTCCCGCCGAAGTACCTGCCGACCATGGCCGCGACGCGCGAGGCGAGGTTGCCGAAGCCGTTGGCGAGCTCGGCGGTGTACCGGGCGTGCAGGTCCTCCCAGGAGAACGAGCCGTCCTGACCGAACGCGATCGCACGCAGGAAGTAGTACCGGAAGGCGTCGGAGCCGAAGGTCTCGGTGATCTGGGCCGGGGCGATCCCGGTGAGCTTGGACTTGCTCATCTTCTCCCCGCCGACGAGCAGCCAGCCGTGCGCGAACACCGTCCGGGGCAGAGGCAGGTCCGCGGCCATGAGCATGGCCGGCCAGATCGCCGCGTGGAAGCGCAGGATGTCCTTGCCCACCAGGTGCACGTCCGCCGGCCACACGCGCGCGAACTGCTCGGCGGCCGCGGGGTCGTCCGACTCCAGCCCGACGGCGGTCGCGTAGTTCAGCAGCGCGTCGAACCACACGTACAGGACGTGCGCGGGGTCCCAGGGCAGGGGGATGCCCCAGTCGAACGTGCTCCGCGAGATCGACAGGTCCTGCAGCCCCTGGCGCACGAAGGCGACGATCTCGTTGCGCGCGCTCGCGGGCTGGACGAACTCGGGGTGCGCCTCGTAGTGGGCGAGCAGCCGGTCCGCGTACGCGCTCATCCGGAAGAAGTAGTTCTGCTCGGCGAGCATCTCGACGGGCCGGCCGTGGATGGGGCACAGCTTCTGGCCCGCGAGGTCGCCGGTGCCGTCGACGAGGTCGCCGGGGAGCTTGTACTCCTCGCAGCCGACGCAGTACGGCCCGGTGTACGAGCCCTGGTAGACCTCGCCCTTGTCGTAGAGCCGCTGGATGAACGCCTGGACCCGCTCGACGTGGCGGGGCTCGGTGGTGCGGATGAAGTCGTCGTTCGCGACGTCGAGCGTGGCGAGCACCGGCTGCCACGCCTCGCGCACCAGGCGGTCCGCCCACTCCTGCGGGGGCACCCCGTGCGCGTCCGCCGTGCGCAGCACCTTCTGCCCGTGCTCGTCCGTGCCGGTCAGGAACCACACGGGCTGCTGACGCTGGCGGTGCCAGCGCGCCAGGACGTCCGCCGCCACCGTCGTGTACGCGTGCCCGATGTGGGGGGCGTCGTTGACGTAGTAGATGGGGGTGGTGACGTAGAACGTCGCGGGGTCGGGCATGCGGACATCGTAGGAGTCCGGCCGCCGCCTCCCGTGCCGGGTCGATCGGTCCCGGAGCGTCAGAAGGGCAGGTAGTACGAGAGCACGTCGGCCTGCACCGGCGGGAAGAGCGCGGCGAACAGGTCGACGTCGTCGCCGGGCGTCACGTCGGGGCGCATCCGGGCGAGCCCCTCGATGCCCCAGGGCCCGAGCAGCAGCGAGGGCAGCCAGTCGGGGGCCACCCCGGCGCCCCCGGCCTCGACGGGGGCCTGCATGGGCCCGCCGACGACGGCGGGCGCCAGCCCTGCCGGCCCGACGGCGAACCGGTAGTGGCGCCGGTAGGTCGACAGCAGCACCTCCTCGCGCTCGAGGCCCGACGCCGCCAGGCGCGCGCTCAGGACCGGCCGGACGGCGTCGAGCACCGCGGCGTGGTCCGGGATGCGGACGTAGTACTGCTCCGCACGCTCGGGGGCCGCCTCCATGAGCGGCGCGCACACCTCGTGCACGAGCGTCCCGGGACGCTCGACGAGCCCGACGCGCCCGCTCGACGACTGCCGGGCGACCGCGTCGAGGAGGTCGCCGACCGCCGCCGCGTCGAGCGCCGTCGCCTCGGCGACGAGGCCGCTGCCGGGCGTGATGC
>JAEZAR010000407.1 GCA_023430425.1 Actinomycetes bacterium
TGAGGGACCCCTCCCCGCCTCGCGACCGGCCGCGCCCCGCGCCGGATCGGGGCGCGGCCGGCCGACGCCTGTCGCCGCCCGGCGCCGTCCGGGACTACCCCTTCACAGCGCCGGCCATGATGCCGGAGATGAGCTGCTTGCCCGCGGCGATGTAGAGGAAGAGCACCGGGATGGTCGCCATCACGGCGCCCGCGAGCACGATGGAGAAGTCGATGTAGTAGCCGGACTGCAGGTTCGCCAGTGCCGTCTGCAATGTCGGGTTCTGCGCGTTGAGCACGACCATGGGCCACAGGAAGTCCGTCCACGCGAGCATGAACGTGAACAGCGCGAGGATCGCCATCGCCGGCCGCGCCGCGGGGACCGCGACGTTCCAGAAGGTGCGGATCTGGTTGCAGCCGTCGACCCGGGCCGCCTCGATCAGCTCGTCCGGGATCACCCCCGCCAGGTACTGGCGCATGAGGAACACGCCGAACGCGGTGACGAGCAGCGGCACGATGACCGCCTTGATGTCACCGACCCAGCCCAGCTGCCGCATCACCATGAACAGCGGGATGATGCCGAGCTGCGTCGGGATGGCCATCGTCGCGATCACGAAGACCATGAGGCCGTCGCGGCCCTTGAACTTCAGCTTCGCGAACGCGTACCCGGCCAGCGTGGAGAACGTCACCACCGAGATCGTCACGACGGTGGAGATCACGAGGCTGTTGCGCAGGGCCAGCCAGAACGGCACGGCGTCGAGCACCTCGTTGACGTTCTTCATGAAGTTGGGGCCGGGGATGAACGGCAGCGTCTGCCCGCGCGTGGCGTTCGTGCCGCTCGCGACGACGAACGACCACCACAGCGGGTAGGCGAAGACCAGCACCGACAGGCTCAGCAGGATGTAGACGACCGGTCCCGGCCGCTTGTTGAGCCCGACCCCGCCGCGCCGGCGCTGCCGGCCCGGCTCCCGCTCCGGCAGGGGCACCGCCGAGGGCGCGCCCTGCTGGCTCATCCCGAGGGCCGTCATCGGGCCACCGCCTTCCGGTCCTTGGCCGCGCGGGCCAGGGCCCGGCGGTCCTTGCGGCTCAGCTGGGGAGCGTCGCCCGCCACGAGCCGCCGGGAGATGATGAAGTTGACGAGGCCGATGGCGATGATGAGCAGGAAGAGCAGCCAGGCCACCGCCGACGCCCGCCCCGAGTTGCGCCGGAAGAACGCCAGCTCCCACAGGTAGAGCACGGTCGTCTGGAACTGCCGATCCGCCCCGCCGATGCCGCCCGCGTTCGAGACGTCGTAGAGCCGGGGCTCCGCGAAGATCTGCAGGCCGTACACCGTGGCGGTGACGACGACGAAGATCAGCGTCGGCCGGATGCTCGGCAGCGTGACGGAGAAGAAGCGCTTCACCGGCCCGGCGCCGTCGATGGCCGCCGCCTCGTAGAGGTCACGCGGCACGGCCTGCATGGCCGACAGGAGGATGAGCGCGTTGTAGCCCGTCCACCGCCAGTTGACCATGGTCGCGATGGCGACGTGGCTCGGGATCCGCTCCCGCTTCCACTCGATCGGGTCGAAGCCGAGGGCCTCGACGATGTTGTTCGCCAGGCTCGCGTCGCCCGCGTTGCGGAAGACGCTCGAGAAGATGAGGGCCACCGCCACGGGCGTGACCACGTAGGGCAGCAGGACGCCCATCCGCCACGTGGTGCGGGCCCGGATCTGCTGGTCGAGCAGGGCCGCGATGACGAGCGCCCCCAGGAGCTGGGGGATCGTCGACATCAGGAAGATGCTGATCGTGTTGACGATCGAGTTCCAGAAGAACTGGTCGCCGAGGGCCGTCGAGAAGTTGTCGAACCCGACGAAGGCCTCCTTGCCCGACAGCAGGTCCCAGTCGTGCAGGGCCACGTAGAACGTGTAGACGAGGGGGAAGAGACCGACGAGCGCGAAGAGGAGGAAGAACGGCGAGATGTACAGGTACGGCGAGGCCTTGAGGTCGAAGCGGCTCAGCCGCTGACGCCACGTGCGGGCGGGGCGCCGAGGTGGTCCGGCGTCCTCCCCCGGTACGACGACCGCCTCGCGTGGGCTCTGCTCGAGCATGGAGGACATGGTGGGTTCCCGTCGCGTTTCCGGCTGTCAAGCGGTGGGCCCCCGGGCCGTTGGTCGCCCGGGGGCCCACCGCCTAGCGTGACAGAGCCTGACCTAGTTGTTGACCACCAGCTCGTTCAGCAGCTGGATCGCCTGGTCCCAGGCGGCGTCGGCGTCCGCGGTGCCCTGGTCGAGCGCCTGGAGCGCGGGACCGAACACGTTCTCCTGGATGACCGAGTCGTCCGGACCCTTGAACTGGGCGACGACACCCTCGGCCCGGCTGGCCAGGATCTGGCCGACCGGCGCGTCGTTGAAGAACGGACGCGGCGTGGCGTTGGCGGCGAGCTCCTCCTGAGCGGCGATCGTGCTCGGGAAGGTGCCGGCGGCCTCGAACTGCTTGACCTGCTGCTCCGGCTGGGTCAGCCAGTCGGCGAGCGCAGCGGCCTCGGCCTTGTGCTCGGAGGTCTCGGCGACGGCGAGGAAGGCGCCGCCCCAGTTGGCCGCACCACCCGGGAAGACGTCGGCGAAGTCCCACTCGATGTCGTCGAGGGAGACGCCCGCGGCCTCAGCGCCGGCCTCGGAGTTGCCCTCGACCACGCCGAGCATCCAGCCCGGGCAGACGAAGGTGGCGAAGGTGCCGTCGACGAACGACTGGCCACCGTTCCAGTCCCATGCGGACTGCGAGGCGGACAGGCCGTCGGCGACCGCGGCGGCGAGGGTGTCGAAGGCCTCACGCATCTCGGCGTTGTCCTCGACGTTCAGCTCGCCGTCGGCGGTGTAGTAGCCCTCCTCCATCTGGTTGACGATGCCGTTCCAGACGAACCCGGAGTGGTCGTACCACGCCTTGCCGGTGGCCTGCTGGTACTGGCGGCCGACGTCGAAGAAGTGCTCCCAGTCGCCGTCGAGCGCCGCGGCGACCTCCTCGCGGGTGCTGCCGATGCCGGCGTCACGGAGCAGGTCGGCGCGGTAGCAGATGCCCTCGGGGCCGATGTCCGTGCCGTAGCCGATGACGCGGCCGTCGGGGTCGGTGCCCTGCGCGTACTTCCAGTCGAGCCAGTCGCTCGCCCGGTCCTCGATGCCGTACTCACGAAGGTCGACGAAGGTGTCGGAGACCTCCATGATCGCGCCGAGCCAGCCCTCCTCGAGGGCGACGATGTCGGTGAGGCCGGAGCCGGCCGCGATCTTGGTGAACGCGTCGGTGCGGGCGTTGCCACCCGTGTCGATGTTCGTCGCCTCGATCGTGATGTTCGGGTTGAGCTCCTCGTACTCGGCGTACAGGTCCTCGTACCCGAAGGTGCCGAACGTCGTGATCGTGAGGGTGATGTCCTCGTCGCCGCCCGCGTCCGGCGACTCCTCGCCGCCGGTGCCCGGGTCCTCCTCCGCGTCGCCACAGGCGGCGAGGAGGAGCGCAGCTGCTGCACCGACCGCGAAGAACTTCGCGGACCGGGTTCGAGACCACTTCATGCCATATCCCCTTTGGTGGCTGTGGGTGCGCTCCCACGTTGGAGCGCTCCCACAATGTAGTCACGCTCCCACCGACCCGGACAGACCCCGCGGTCACGGAATGGTTACAATCGCGTCTCGACTGGTGAGGGCCATGATGAGCGCTCAAGAAGGTTCACCCGGACGGCGGTCGCACCGTCGCCAGGTGCCTTGGGCGGGCCGCCTCCGGCGGTCGACTACGGCGCCGCGGGCCGGGGCGGGCGAGCCGTCCGCGGACCGCCTGGACGCCCGCGCCGACGCCCGCGC
>JAEZAR010000423.1 GCA_023430425.1 Actinomycetes bacterium
GGCTGCGCCGGCGGACGGGCGTCGCCGTCACCGACGGAGCGCTGTGCGGCGCGGTCGGCGCGGGGCACGTGCGCCTCAACCTCACCATGCCCGCCCCGATGGTGGTCGAGGCAGGACCGCGCATCGCCGCCTGCCTCGACCGTTGACGCGCGGGACGTCTCAGCTGGTGGCCGGCTCCGCCGGCGCGCCGGCGCCGATCGCCGTCTGCCCGCCGCCGTGCTGGATCTCGATCCGCCTCGGCTTCGCCTCCTCGGCGACCGGGATCGTCAGCGTGAGGACGCCGTCGGCGTAGCTGGCGCTGACCTTGTCGAGCGCGAGGCCGCGCCCCAGGTTGAGCTGGCGGACGTAGGTGCCTGCCGCCCGCTCCCGCGCGAGCCACTGCACGTCGGCGTCCGTGCGCGCGGTGCGCTGGGCACGGATCGTCAGGGTCCGGTCCTCGACGTTGACGTCCACGCTGCCCGGGTCCGCCCCCGGCAGGTCCACGTGCATGACGTAGTGGTCACCGGTGCGGTACAGGTCGATCGGCATCGCGGGGACGCTCGTCGAGGCCTCGCGCATCGTGCCCATCACCTGGTCCATCCATCGAGCGGTCTCGACGAACGGGTCGTATCGCGTAGCCACGCTCACCACCTCCTCCACGGTGGTGCCCCGGGCCCTCCGGAGCACCTGCGTCGAAGTCCCGACGGGTGACCGGCAGCGCCGGGTCCGACGGGCGGCTACGACTCCAGTATTAGCACTCTTGACCCCCGAGTGCCAGTGATGGGACGACTGCCGGGCCCCGCCGGGAAAAACCACGCAGCCGCCGGGACTTTGGGCACACGGTTCGCGGGCCCGGACCGCCTAGCGTCGAGATCGGATCAAGGGCGATCCGAACCCGACATCCGAGAAGGCCCGGGAGGATCCCCGTGAGCAACCGAAACCGTGGCGGCCAGGCCGCCGTCGTCACCCCCGCCCCCACCGCGGCCGCCTCCATCGACGAGCTGGTGGCCGGCGCGACCAAGGCCCTCGCCGCGTACGCGAGCCTCACGCAGGCCGACGTGGACCACATCGTCAAGAAGGCCTCCGTCGCCGCGCTGAACAAGCACGGGGAGCTCGCCCGCCTCGCGGTCGAGGAGACCGGACGCGGGGTGTTCGAGGACAAGGCCGTCAAGAACATCTTCGCGTGCGAGCACGTCACCCACTCGATGGCCGAGCTCAAGACCGTCGGCATCGTGGCGCGGGACGACCTGCACGGGATCGTCGAGATCGCCGAGCCCGTCGGCGTCATCTGCGGTGTCACGCCCGTGACCAACCCGACGTCGACGGCCATCTTCAAGGCGCTCATCGCCCTCAAGACGCGCAACCCGATCGTCTTCGCGTTCCACCCCTCCGCCCAGGAGAGCTCCGTCGCGGCCGCGCGCATCGTGCGTGACGCCGCCGTGGCCGCGGGCGCCCCGGAGCACTGCATCCAGTGGGTCGCGCAGCCGTCCATCGAGGCCACCAACGCGCTCATGAACCACCCCGGGGTCGCGCTCATCCTCGCCACCGGCGGCAACGCGATGGTCCGCGCGGCGTACTCGTGCGGCAAGCCCGCCCTCGGCGTCGGCGCGGGGAACGTCCCCGCCTACATCGAGCGGACCGCCAAGCTCGCGCGCGCCGTCAACGACGTGGTCCTGTCCAAGGCGTTCGACAACGGCATGATCTGCGCGTCCGAGCAGGCAGCCATCGTCGACGACGCGGTCTACGACGCCGCGATGGCCGAGTTCGCCCGCCTGCACGCCCACCGGTGCACGCCGCAGGAGAAGGCGCAGCTCGAGCGCCTCATCTTCGGCGTCGAGGCCACGGACGCGAACTGCGGCGAGGCCCGCCTCAACGCGAAGGTCGTCGGCCAGAGCGCCGTCGACGTCGCGCGCATGGCCGGCTTCACCGTCCCCGACGACACCTCGATCCTGCTCGCCGAGGTGTCCGGCGTCGGGCCGGCCGAGCCGCTCACGCGCGAGAAGCTCTGCCCGGTCCTCGCGGTGCTGCGCGCGGAGAGCTCGGAGCACGGCATCTCCCTGGCCGAGCAGATGGTCGAGTTCGACGGCCTCGGTCACAGCGCCGCCATCCACTCCGAGGACGCCGCCCTGGTCGAGGAGTTCGGGACGCGCGTCAAGGCCGTCCGCGTCATCTGGAACTCGCCGGCCTCGCTCGGCGGGATCGGCGACATCTACAACGCCTTCATCCCCTCGCTCACCCTCGGCTGCGGCTCGTACGGCGCGAATTCGGTCTCCAACAACGTCTCGGCGGTGAACCTCATCAACATCAAGCGGATCGGCCGCCGGAACAACAACCTCCAGTGGTTCAAGGTGCCGGCCAAGACCTACTTCGAGCCGAACGCCATCCGCTACCTGGAGGACATGGCCGACATCACCCGGGTCACGATCGTCACCGACCCGACGATGACCCGTCTCGGTTTCGTGGACAAGGTGCTCGACGTCCTCGCGCGACGCCCGAACAAGGTCGCGCTGCAGATCATCGACAGCGTCGAGCCCGAGCCCACGATCACCACCGTGGACCGCGGTGCCGAGCTCATGCGCGAGTTCCGGCCGGACACGATCATCGCGCTCGGCGGCGGGTCGCCGATGGACGCCGCGAAGGTGATGTGGCTGCGGTACGAGCACCCGGAGATCGTCTTCTCCGACATGCGGGAGAAGTTCTTCGACGTCCGCAAGCGGGCGTTCAAGTTCCCGACGCTCGGCAACCTCGCCAAGCTGGTGTGCATCCCGACGACGTCGGGCACGGGTGCCGAGGTCACCCCCTTCGCGGTCATCACCGACCCGAAGACCGGCCTGAAGTACCCGCTCGCGGACTACGCGCTGACCCCGACGGTGGCGATCGTCGACCCCGCGCTGACCGGCGAGATGCCCGCGTCGCTCGCGGCGGACTCCGGCTTCGACGCCCTCACGCACGCCACCGAGGCGTACGTGTCCGTCTACGCCAACGACTTCACCGACGGGATGGCGCTGCACGCCATCAAGCTCATCTTCGCCAACCTCGAGGCCTCGGTGACCGGCGGGGAGGGCGCAGGCGCGGCGCGGGAGAAGATGCACAACGCGGGGACCATCGCCGGCATGGCGTTCGGCAACGCGTTCCTCGGCATCGTGCACGCGATGGCGCACACCATCGGCTCCACGTTCCACCTCGTGCACGGCCGGACGAACGCCACCCTGCTCCCCCACGTGATCCGCTACAACGGCAAGGTCCCCACCAAGCTCACGAGCTGGCCGAAGTACGAGTCCTACGTCGCGCCGGAGCGCTTCCAGGAGATCGCGCGGAGCCTCGGCCTGCCGGCCGCGACGCCGGAGGAGGGCGTGGAGTCCTACGCCGCCGCCGTCGAGCGGCTGCGCGCCGCGGTGGGCATCCCCGCGTCGTTCCAGGCGCAGGGGGTCTCCGAGCACGCGTTCATCGGCAAGCTCGACGACCTGGCGATGCGCTCGTACGAGGACCAGTGCGCCCCGGCGAACCCGCGCATGCCGATGCTCGAGGACATGAAGGACCTGATGACCGCGGCGTTCTACGGGACGTCGCTGGAGGACGTGCGCCAGCGGCGCGCGGCGTCGGCGGAGGACCGGCCAACCCTGGTGGGCGGCACCCCCGCCTGAGGGTGGTGGGCCCGCCGGGTGGCGGGGGGGGGCCCACCACACCTCGTCGGACGCCGTCGCCCGCCCGGGCGGCGGCGTCCGCATGTCGGGTGGCGGGCGGGTCACCCGCGCAC
>JAEZAR010000457.1 GCA_023430425.1 Actinomycetes bacterium
CCGCGCCTCCCCCTTTACCCTTTTCCCATATGGGGGGTCTGGGGGCCTCAGGCCCCCGGCCGCCGGAGGCATCTTCTCTTTCTCTTCTTTCTATATTTTCAACACTTATCCAAATTTTCCAACCGCACGTCGTCCATCTCCCGCCCCAGGAAGCGTTGGCCGATTTCCTGGAACCGGTGGGGCATGTCGGTGACGTGGAAGCTGTGGCGCGGCGCCGGGCCGGCGTGGCGCAGGCCTTTTTCGTCAAGGATGGCGGCGGCGCGCCGGGCCACGGCCGTGGCCGAGTCTTGCAGGCGCACGGCGGGACCGACTACGTCGGCCAACAGCGGGGCCAGCAGCGGATAGTGGGTGCAGCCCAGGATCAGGGTGTCGAGGTTTTCGGCGGCCAGGGGGGCCAGGTATTCGGCGGCGATGAGCCGGGTGGCCGGGTGGTCGGTGAGGCCTTCCTCGGCCAGGGGGACGAACAAGGGGCAGGCCTTGGCCACGGTGTGGACGTCCGGGCCGCCCAGGCGTGTGAGCGCCTGTTCGTAAGCGCGGCTGGCCACGGTGGAGGGAGTGGCGATGATGCCGATGCGCCGCGAGCGGGTAACGGCCAGGGCGCTGGCCGCTCCGGCGTCGATGACTTCCAGGACCGGCACCGGGGCTATGCCCGTGATGGCCGGCAGGGCCACGGCGGCCATGGTGTTGCAGGCGACGATGAGGAGCTTGACGTTTTTTTCGAGCAGGAACCGGGTGATCTGGGCGGCGTAGCGGGCCACGGTGTCCGGGGATTTGACGCCGTAGGGGACGCGGGCGGTGTCGCCGAAGTAGACGACCGGTTCGTTGGGCAGAAGTTCCATGACGGCGCGGGCCACGGTGAGGCCGCCGACGCCGGAGTCGAAGATGCCGATGGGGGAATTGTTGTCGTGCACGGGATGCCGCCCTTGGGGAATTACGCCCGGGGCGTGCCGGGCGCAGGGCGGTTGGAACGCCGACGGGCGGCGGCGTCAAGCCTTTTTTCGCGCCGCTTCGGCCCGTCTTTCCAGGGCGTGCTTCATGCTGTCGAGCATTTCCGCGACTTTGACCGGCTTGGCCAGGTGGTCGTCCAGACCGGCCTCGAGGAAGCGTTCGCGGTCACCGGCCATGGCGTAGGCGGTCAGGGCGATGATGGGCACCTGGGCGTCGAAATGGCCGTCGGCGTTTTCGCGGATGCGCCGGGTGGCCTCCAGGCCGTCCATGACGGGCATCTGGATGTCCATGAGGATGATGTCCACGGACCGGGGATGCTTGGCGGCCAGGACGTCCAGGGCCTCCTGGCCGTTGCCGGCGGTGCGCACGGCGTAGCCGAGCTTTTGCAGCATACGCTGGGCCGCCATGCGGTTCATTTCGTCGTCTTCCACGACCAGGACGACATGGCCGGAGGCGGTTTCGGCCTGGTCGGCATTCCCGCAGGGGGCCTCGGCCTCGGCCGGAAGCGGGATCAGGGGGACGACCGCCCGCATGGACGTGCCCTGGCTTTCGACGCTGCACAGATGGATGCGGCCGCCCATGAGTTCGACCAGGCGTTTGACGATGGCCAGCCCCAGGCCCACGCCGCCCTGGGGGCCGGCTGCGGGGTCGGTCTGGACAAAGGGCGAAAACACGCTGTCGAGCTTGTGGCCGGGGATGCCTCGTCCGGTGTCGGCCACGACGAAGACGACCTCGCAAGGCACGCCTTCCCGGGGCGGGCTGTCGGGGTCGCCTGGGAAAACGGCCACGTGGACGAAGCCGGAATCGGTGTATTTGACGGCGTTGCCAACGAGATTGAGCAGGATCTGGCGCAGCCGGACGTCGTCGCCCATAACGCGCCGGGGGAGCGTCTGGGCCAGATCAATGCTCAGCGACAGGCTCTTTTTGCGGGCCATGGGGCCAAAGACATCCAGGACGGCCTGGCGGATGTCTTCCAGTTCGAAGGGGGTCTGCTGCAGGACCAGGGCTCCGGACTCGACCTTGCTGAGGTCGAGGATGTCGCCAAGCAGGCGGCTTAGGCGTCCGGCGGCCCGGCCGGCCATGGCGACGTATTCCTGTTGCTCGTGGGTCAGCTCGGTGGTTTCCAGGAGTTGGAGCATGCCCACGACGCCGTTTATGGGCGTACGCACTTCGTGGCTCATGTTGGCCAGGAACTCGCTTTTGGCCCGGTTGCCGGCGTCGGCCATTTCCTTGGCTCGGCGCAGGTCCCGTTCGTAGCGGTGTTGCTCGGTGATGTCGCGGTTGGCGCCCCGGCGTCCGAGGTCCTCGCCGCCGGGGCCGAGGATGCGGCCGCAGACGTGGCCGATGTGGGCGACGCGTCCGTCGGCGCGCAGGATGCGGAAGTGGAGTTCCTCGTGGACGGCCTCCAGGGCTTGCGGGGAGTCGAGATGGGCGTCCCAGGCGGCCCGGTCCTCGGGATGGATGAGGTCGCGCACGGTCAGCGCGCCGGATCCGAGGAAGGCTTCGGGCGGATGCCCCGAGACGCGGGCGCAGGCCGGCGAGACCCAGCGGCACTGGCCGTCGGGGCCGTCCCAGAATTCCCAGTCGTGGGAATTATCGGCCACGATGCGAAAAATGTGCTCGCGTTCGGCCAGCCGGGTTTCGGCCAGGCGGCGGGCTTCCTCGGCCTGGCGGCGTTCGACGGCCCGAGCGGCCAGCAGGTCGGCGGCGCAGGCCAGCGCCTCGCCCACGACGGCGGTTTCGGCCAGTTCGAAACGCCGGGCCGGCAGAGGCTGCCCCTGGCCCAGGGCCTCGGCCGCCGGCACCAGGGCGTCGATGGAGCCGGCGACGCGTCGGGCCAGGGACAGGGCCAGCAAGCACCCGCCCAGGGACAGGGCCAGGACGCCGCCGCCAGTCCACCACAACCAGCCGCGCAGCTCAGCCAGCAGCACGCCCCGGGGCACGGCCACGGCCACGCCCCAGCCCGAGCCCTCGGCCTGGTCGTAGGCGGCCAGGGCCGGTTCGCCGTCAAGGCGGACCGCCTCGAAGGCGGCGACGTCGCCCTGAGACGTCGACAAGCCGGCCAACAATTCGCCGGCCGGCCGGCCGGCCCAGGTTTCGGCCTGGCCGGCCCGGGCGGCAACCACGCCGGCGGCGTCGATGACGGCGGCGGTCCAGCCGGCGGGCAGCCGTTCCGTCGCCAGCAGTTGGTCGAAGCGGGCGACGGGCACGGTCATGGCGAGATCGTAACGCACGTCCGCGTCGTGCCAGACCGGCATGTCGAGGCTGACGAGATACCGGCCGGTGACCGCGCCGCGAAAGAGGTTGCTGATGTCGGGACGGCCGGATTCAAACACCCGGCGCACGGTCTCGCGCACGGTCCGCTTGGGCAAAGGCGCGCCTTCGGGCAGGTAGGAATTGAAAACCTGCTGCCCGGAGGCCTCGGCCACGATGATGTCGGTGGCGGGGTAGCCGGTGAGCAGGGTTTTGACCTGCCGCCGGAAGACGGGGATGTCGTCGGTCTGCAGGGCCGGGGAGGTGGCCAGGCCTTCGGCGGCGGCCAGCAGGATGGCGAATTCGCGGTCCACGGCCAGGGAGAGGTTGCGGGCAACCTCGGTCATTTGGCCCTGGATGTGATTTTTCTTGGCGGTGTAGGCGTAGTGGACGAGGTAGGCGGCGCACAGCCACACGGGCAGGACGCAGGCGGCGACGAGGCCGGCGAGGTGGAGGCGCAGGGAGAGCGGAGGTTTGGTCGGAGCGGTCATGGGCCTATCCTGATGGCGCGACGCGGGCGCGGGACTCGTCTGTTTTCGGAGTATAAGCATGGAAGGCGGCATCCTGTCCATGCGCGCGAGGGCACAATCGAGCGTGGTGCCGCCGCCGGCCTATCCCCTGATCCTGGCCCCGGGCACGAGGGGTGCCGGTAAACGGAGCGGTGTCAAGGCTTACATCGACCATCCTGGCCCCTCGCGCGAGGGGCTCAGGCATTCTTTTCGTTTTCCGGCCTGGTGGTCGGCTCGATGCAGGCGGTTGGGCGGTTCCGCGCCCCTGCTCCGGGGGGAGTCCCGGGAGGCCCCGCCGCGCCCTCCTCGTGCGATTATGCAACATGATGCACAATCGCAACACGACAGCCCAGGCCCGCCAGAGCAATTCTCGACAACAGCATAATGAATTTCCGTGGATTTGATGCAATTTCGCAACACTCTGCCCAGCTTTCGGACACCAGATTCCCGACCGACAGGTCAGAAATTCCACGTTGAACTTTTATTCTTTTGATTTCAAAATATTACAAAAAAACTCCGCCAGTTTGTCCAAAAAATAGCATGCATCTTGCTGCACGCCTTTGCCACGCTTTGCATGTTGCGGATTTGCACTGTTCCCAGCCCGCTGGAGACAGGCTTTCGCCCCCCATGTGCCTGGCTCTCGGCCGCACTTCGCCCACGCCACCCCCCCGGCGTCGGCCGCGGCCGGCCCTGGCGGGATCGTCGCGCTT
>JAEZAR010000465.1 GCA_023430425.1 Actinomycetes bacterium
AGCAGGGGCGTCCGACGTGCCCGGGACCGCGTCGACGCCCGCCTCCTTGCGCTGCTGCGCCGTGATCGGCGCCGGCGCCCCGGTCAGCGGGTCGTAGCCCCCGCCGGACTTCGGAAAGGCGATGACGTCGCGGATCGAGTCGGCGCGGGTGAGCAGCGCGCAGATCCGGTCCCAGCCGAAGGCGATCCCGCCGTGCGGGGGCGCCCCGTAGGCGAAGGCGTCGAGGAACCAGCCGAACCGCTGCTCCACCTCGTCCGCCCCGAGGCCCATCATGTCGAAGACCCGCTGCTGGACGTCCTTGCGGTGGATACGGATCGATCCGCCACCGATCTCGTTGCCGTTGCACACGATGTCGTACGCGTACGCCAGCGCGGCGCCCGGGTCCTCCTCGAACCGGTCCACCCAGTCCGGCGTCGGGGACGTGAACGCGTGGTGCACAGCGGTCCACGAGCCGCCGCCGACGGCGACGTCGTCGTCCTCGCCCGTCGGCTTGAACAGCGGCGCGTCCACCACCCACACGAACGACCAGGCGTCCTCGTCGACCAGGCCACCGCGGCGACCGATCTCCAGCCTCGCCGCACCCAGCAGGGCCCGCGCCTCCGACGCCCGCCCGGCCGCGAAGAACACCGCGTCTCCCGGGCTCGCACCGACGGCCTCGACCAGGCCCGCGCGCTCGGCGTCGGAGAGGTTCTTCGCGACGGGCCCGGCGAGCTCGCCGTCCTCGGCGACCGTCACGTACGCGAGGCCCTTGGCGCCGCGCTGCTTGGCCCACTCCTGCCACGCGTCGAAGCCCCGGCGCGGCGTCGCCGCTCCCCCGGGCTGGACCACCGCACCGACGTACGGCGCCTGGAAGACGCGGAACGGGGTCTCGCGGAAGAAGTCGGTGAGCTCGACCAGCTCGAGGCCGAAGCGCAGGTCCGGCTTGTCGGTGCCGTAGCGCGCCATGGCGTCGGCGTAGGTCATCCGCGGGATCGGCGTCGGGATGCGGTAGCCGACGAGCTCCCAGAGCGCCACGAGCACCTCCTCCGCCACCGCGATGACGTCGTCCTGCTCGACGAAGCTCATCTCGACGTCGAGCTGGGTGAACTCCGGCTGCCGGTCCGCGCGGAAGTCCTCGTCCCGGTAGCAGCGGGCGATCTGGTAGTACCGCTCGAGGCCGCCGACCATGAGCAGCTGCTTGAACAGCTGCGGGGACTGGGGCAGGGCGTACCAGGAACCCGGCGCCAGCCGGGCCGGGACGATGAAGTCGCGGGCGCCCTCCGGGGTGGACCGCGTCATCGTCGGGGTCTCGACCTCCACGAAGTCGCGGGCGTCGAGGACCCGCCGCGCGGCGGCGTTGACGCGGGCGCGCAGGCGCATCGCGTGCGCGGTGCGGGGCCGGCGCAGGTCCAGGTAGCGGTACTTGAGCCGGGCCTCCTCGCCGACCGGCTCGTCGAGCGCGGAGGACACCTGGAACGGCAGAGGGGCTGACTCGTTGAGCACGACGACCTCGTCGGCGGCCACCTCGACCTCGCCCGTGGCCAGGTTCGGGTTCTCGTTGCCCGCCGGGCGCCGGCCGACGACGCCGGTCACCTTGAGCACGAACTCGGCCCGCAGCCCGTGCGCGACCGCCTCGTCGCGGACGACCACCTGGGCGATCCCCGACGCGTCCCGCAGGTCGATGAACGCCACGCCGCCGTGGTCGCGGCGCCGATCCACCCAGCCGGTGAGCGTCACGGTCTGGCCGATGTGCTCGGCTCGCAGGGAGCCGGCGGTGTGGGTGCGCAGCACGGAGGTCCTTCCGGGGTCGGCGTGGGCTCGGCCCGGCGGCGCGAGGCCCGGGCCCGGACGAGTCTAGTGGTGCGCCTGCGGCCACCGGCCGGGGGCAGGATGGGCACCATGGCACGCAGGATCGCGACGAATCAGCGGGTGGGCCGGGACGAGCTCGTGGACTTCCTCCGGCAGCGCCGGACGGCCGTGCTCGTGACGCAGCGACGCGACGGGCGCCCCCAGGCCTCGCCCGTCACGTACGCGGTGGACGACGCCGGTCGCGTGGTCGTCTCGACCTACCCGGAGCGCGCGAAGGCCCGCAACGCGCGCCGCCATCCCGAGGTGAGCCTGTGCGTGCTCTCCGACGGCTTCGACCCCTGGGTCCAGGTGGACGGCACCGCGGAGGTGCTCGACCTGCCCGACGCGCTGGAGCCCCTCGTGGAGTACTACCGGAACGCGGCGGGCGAGCACCCGGACTGGGACGAGTACCGGCGCGCCATGGCGGAGCAGGGCAAGTCCCTCATCCGCGTGACCATCACCTCGTGGGGCCCCGTCGCGACGGGCGGGTTCCCGGCACGGCTCGCGGACGACTGACCCGACGGGCTCAGCCGGTTCCCCGGCTCGGCCGGTCCGCGGGCTCGGCCGGTCCGCGGGCTCAGCCGGTTCCCCGGTTCAGCCGGCGCCCGGTCCCGGGACGGCGCGGGGCGCCAGGTCCTCGGTCGGCGGCCGCCACCCCCCCGGATCCGCGGCCACCTGCGCCCCCGTGCGGATGTCCTTGACCTCGTGCTCGGTCGCCGGCACCACCGAGCCGTCCGCCGCGGTCCGCTCCAGGGCCGCCGGGAACCACACGAACGGCACTCCGCGCCGGTCGGCGTAGCGGATCTGCTTGCCGAACTTCGCGGCCGACGGCGCGACCTCCACGGGGATCCCGCGATCGCGGAGCGCCGCCGCGACGGCCTCGCTGTCCGCTCGGGTCTCCTCGCTCGTGACGGCGACGACGACGGCGCTGGGCACCGCGCGCGTCGCCCTGACGAGCCCGGCGGAGAGGAGCCTCGAGACCAGGCGCGAGACCCCGACGGACAGCCCGACCCCGGGGTACGTCGTCGACCCGTCGCTCGCCAGGGCGTCGTACCGGCCGCCCGAGCAGATCGACCCCAGGTCCTCGTGCCCGACGAGCACCGTCTCGTACACCGAACCCGTGTAGTAGTCGAGCCCGCGCGCGATCCTCAGGTCGGCTGTGATGACACCCGGGGCCCGCCGGACCGCCGCCTGCAGGAGCGCGCCCAGCTCGGCCAGGCCGGTGTCGAGCAGCCGCCCGGACGCGCCGTGGCGCTCTGCCAGCACCCGGACCCGCTCGACGACGTCGTCGCCGCGCACGTCCGCGAGCTCGAGCACGGCGGCGGCCTGGTCGGCGGTGGCGCCGTCGGCCCGCAGCTGGTCCGCCACCGCCGTCGGGCCGATCTTGTCGAGCTTGTCCACCGCGCGCAGCACCGCGTCGACGTCGCGGAGTCCCAGGCCGGTCGCGAACCCCTCCACGACCTTGCGGTTGTTGACCAGGATCCGCACGGGCGGGACGCCGACCTGGGCCAGCGCGGCGAACGCGTCGGCCATCACCAGCGGGAGCTCCACCTCGTAGTGGTACGGCAGCTCACCGGCACCGACGACGTCGACGTCGGCCTGGAGGAACTCGCGGAATCGGCCGTCCTGGGGGCGCTCCCCCCGCCAGACCTTCTGGATCTGGTAGCGGCGGAACGGGAACTGGAGCCGCCCGGCGTTCTCCAGCACGTACCGGGCGAACGGCACCGTGAGGTCGAAGTGCAGGCCGAGGCGCGAGGTCTCGCCGGCGGCCGCCGGACCCCCGGGGTCCGCCGCGCCGGTCTCCTCCTGGAGCCGGCGCAGGACGTAGATCTCCTTGCTCGTCTCCCCCTTGCGCAAGAGCTGGTCCAGCGGCTCGACGGCGCGCGTCTCGATGCCGGCGAAGCCGTGCAGCTCGAAGGTGCGGCGCAGCGTGTCGAGCACGTGCTGCTCCACCACGCGCCCGTCGGGCAGCCACTCCGGGAAGCCGGACAGCGGGCTGGGGCGTGCCATGCGTCTCCTTCTCGTGCCGCGGGGGCGCGGCGTCAGGGGGTCCCGCGCAGGTCGCGCAGGAACGGGTTGCCCGCGAGCTCGGCCGCGATCGTGCTCGCCGGGCCGTGACCGGGCAGGACGTGCGTCGCCGGGTCCAGGGCCGCCAGCCGCCGCAGCGTGCCGGCCATCGCGACCTCGTCCCCGCCGGGCAGGTCGCAGCGGCCGATGCTCCCCGCGAACAGCACGTCCCCGGTCAGGGCGATCGCGCCGTCGTCGCCGCCCGGGAGCAGGAAGACTGTCGAGCCCTCGGTGTGACCGGGGGCGTGCACCGCGCGCACCGGCCCGACCACGGCCGTCGGCTCGCCCGTGCCCGCCCGGAACGGCTCCAGGCGGCTCGGGACGGGAGGCCCGTCAGGTTCGCCCAGCATCGCGCCGAGCTGGCGCCCGAGCGGGCCGAGGGTCCCGAGCGGGTCGGCGAGCCGGTAGGCGTCCGCCTCGTGGACCAGCACGGGGATCCGGTGCTCGTCGGACAGCTCCGCGGCGGTCCAGGTGTGGTCGACGTGCCCATGGGTGAGCAGCACGGCCGACGGCGTGAGCCCGGCGGCGTGCAGGGCCTCCCGGAGGACGTCGGCGACCCCGCCGCCCGGGTCGACGACGACGCAGCGGCTCCCGTCCGGCACGAGGTGGCAGTTGGTGCCGAGCAGGGGCGCGACCACCGTCCGGACCAGCACCGGGCAAGCCTAGCGGCGCCGTCGGCCACGGCCGCCCGGACGGCTGCCGAGACCAGACCGTGACGTCGGGCGGGCCCGCCCCGGTCCGTGGCCCCCTGCCGCCTTGCCTAGACTGTGCGAGGCTCGGCGGCGTCGCACCGGCGCGCGCCGGCCTGCGGGCCCGCGCCCGCGCACGGCCGAGACCGAACGGGAGTCCGAGGTGACCTCGAAGAAGCAGCAGCGCGAGTACGCGCGTCGCCGCTACGAGAAGTGGCTGGCCCACCAGCAGGAGGTGCGCGCGCGCCAGCGCCGTCGCGCGGTCGTGACGGGCTCCGTGCTCGGCGCGCTCGCCCTCGTCGCCGTGGTGTGGCTCGTCGTGACGGCGAGCCGTGACGACGCGACGCCTCCCGTCGCCGACACGCCGGCGGCGACGCCCTCGGCCGACCCGACGGCATCGGAGCCCACCCCGGACACCGGCACGGGCGAGGTCCCCGATGCGGCGCTCGCGGAGGGCCGCACCTGGACCGCGACGGTGGCGACCACCGCGGGTGACCTCGTCCTCGAGCTGGACGGCGCCGCCGCCCCCCAGGCCGTCGCGTCGTTCCTCTCGCTCGCCCAGGAGGGCTTCTTCGACGGCACGACGTGCCACCGCCTGACGACCTCGGGGATCTTCGTGCTGCAGTGCGGCGACCCGGAGGGCACCGGCGCGGGCGGTCCCGACTACCGGTTCGGGCCGATCGAGAACGCCCCGGCGGACGACGCCTATCCGGCCGGCACCCTCGCCATGGCTCGGGTGAGCAACGACGGGTTCAGCATGGGCAGCCAGTTCTTCCTGGTCTACGAGGACTCGACGATCCCGTCCGACGCCGCAGGCGGATACACGGTGTTCGGGCGCGTCGTCGAGGGCATGGACGTGGTGAGCGAGGTCGCCGAGGCCGGCGTCGTCGGGAACAGCCAGACGCCCGTCACCGAGGTCACGATCGAGGGAGTGCAGGTCCAGTGAGCGAGAGCCCCACGCGCGACGCCGCCGACGAGCCGGTCGGGACCCCCACCTCCCCGGCGCCCCCCACCCCGGCGCCGACCTCGGCGGACGACCTGCCCGATGCCGTCGCCGCCGAGCCCGAGCCGGAGGCTGCGGTCCAGCCCGAGCCGGGGGCCGAGGCGACCCCCGAGCCGGAGGCCACCACCGAGGTGTCTCCCGAGCCCGAGCCGGAGGCCACCACCGAGGCGGCACCCGAGCCCGAGCCCGAGCCCGAGCCGGAGGCCGAGGTCCAGCCCGAGCCGGAGGACACCACCGAGGTGTCTCCCGAGCCCGAGCCGGAGGCCGAGGTCCAGCCCGAGCCCGAGGCGGAGGCCACCACCGAGGTGTCTCCCGAGCCCGCGCCCAGCACCGAGGCGACGCCGTCCTCGGCTCCGAAGCCTGCGCCCGTCCCCCGCCCGACGCCCCGGCCGACGGCGGTCCCCCGCCCGCCGAAGGGCCGGCCCGTCACGCCGGCCGTGGTCGCCCCTCATGCCGCGCCGACCGTCCCCGCCCCGCCCGACCTGTCCGAGGCGGAGCAGGCCGAGGCCGCTGCCTTCGGCCGCGTCGCCGAGGACGGCACCGTGTGGGTGCGCGAGGCCTCCGGCGAGCGCGAGGTCGGTCAGTACCCGGGCGCCGACCCGGCCGAGGCCATCGCCTTCTACGTGCGCCGGTTCGCCGACCTGAACGCCAAGGTCGGTCTCTTCGAGACCCGGCTCACCGCCGCGGACCTGCCGGTCAAGGAGATCGACTCGACGCTCGAGCACCTCGCGGCCGAGCTGGAGGCCCCGGCTGCCGTCGGCGACCTCGACGCGCTCCGGGGCCGGCTCGAGGGGCTGCGTGCCCAGGCGGCCGAGCGTCGCGCGGCCGCCGAGGCCGAGCGGGCGGCCGCGCGTCAGGCCGCTCTCGAGGCACGCACCGCGCTGGTGGAGGCGGCGGAGAAGATCTCCGGGACGGACCCCGCCAAGATGCAGTGGCGGCCCGCGGGCGAGCAGCTGCGCGTGCTCCTCGACCAGTGGAAGGACGCCCAACGCCACGGGCCGCGCCTGGACCGTCCCTCGGAGGACGCGCTCTGGAAGCGCTTCAGCCACGCGCGGTCGACCTTCGACCGGGAGCGGCGGCGCTGGTTCGCCGAGCTCGAGAAGGCGAACCAGAGCTCGCGGGAGACCAAGGAGCGGATCGTGGCCGAGGCGGAGGCGCTCACCTCGAGCACCGACTGGGGCGCCACGTCGGCGGCGTACCGCGAGCTCATGACCCGGTGGAAGGCCGCGGGCCGCGCGAACCGCAAGGACGACGACGCGCTCTGGGCCCGCTTCCGCGCCGCCCAGGACGCGTTCTTCGCCGCCCGGGACTCGCACAACAAGGCGACCGACGCCGAGTACTCCGCCAACCTCGAGGCCAAGCTCGCCCTGCTCGAGGAGGCGGAGCGGCTCGTCCCGGTGACCGACCTCGCCGCTGCGAAGGCCGCGCTCCGCTCGCTGCAGGACCGGTGGGAGCGTGTGGGCAAGGTGCCCCGTGCCGACGTCCAGCGCGTCGAGGGACGCCTGCGCGCCGTCGAGCAGGCGGTCCGCGACGCCGAGCAGTCGCGATGGCAGCGGACCAACCCGGAGACCCGGGCGCGCGCCGAGGGCGCCGCGGCACAGCTCGTGTCCGCGATCGCGGCCATCGAGGCCGACCTCGCGGCCGCACGCGACGCCGGGAACACCCGCAAGGTCAAGGAGCTCGAGGAGTCGCTGGCGGCACGCCGGGCATGGCTCGAGCAGGTCGAGCGGGCGGCGGCGGAGGCGCGCGGCTGACCTCCGGCCGCGCGCCCGCCCGGGGGCGGGTCAGGCCCGGGTGGCCGGGAGCTCGCCCGCCCGGGACCCGGTGATCCGGTAGACGTCGAACACGCCGTCCACTTTGCGCACCGCCGCGAGCACCGAGTTCAGGTGGGCCGGGTCCGCCATCTCGAAGATGAAGCGTGACATCGCCACGCGGTCGCGCGTCGTCGTCACGGTGGCCGACAGGATGTTGACGTGGTGGTCCGAGAGGACCCTCGTGACGTCCGAGAGCAGCCGCGACCTGTCGAGCGCCTCGACCTGGATCTGCACGAGGAACAGGGTGTTGGGGCCCACGTCCCAGTCGACGTCGACCATCCGCTCGGGCTGCGCGCGCAGACCCTCCACGTTCCCGCAGTCCGCGCGGTGCACGCTGACCCCGGCGCCCCGGGTCACGAACCCGACGATCTCGTCACCGGGGACCGGCGTGCAGCACTTGGCGAGCTTGGCCCACACGTCGGAGACCCCACGGACGACGACCCCCGCGTCGCCGCTGCGCACCCGCGGCTGGCGGCCCGGCCGGGCGGTCTCGGCGACGTCCTCCTCCGTGCCCTGCTCGCCGCCCATCGACTGGACCAGCCGGTGGACCACGGTCGCGGCGGAGACCTGGCCCTCGCCGATCGCGGCGTAGAGCGACGAGACGTCCGCGTACCGCATCTCGTTGGCGAGGACGACCATCGCCTCGTGGGTGAGCAGCCGCTGGATCGGCAGGTTCTGCTTGCGCATCGCCTTGGCGATCGCAACCTTGCCGTGCTCGATGGCCTCCTCGCGGCGCTCCTTGGAGAACCACTGGCGGATCTTGTTGCGGGCCCGGGGGCTCTTGACGAAGGTCATCCAGTCCCGGCTGGGCCCCGCCGCCTCGGAGCGGGAGGTGAGGATCTCGACGACGTCGCCGTTCTCGAGCGGTGAGTCCAGCGGGACCAGGCGCCCGTTGACCCGCGCACCCATCGTGCGGTGGCCGACCTCGGTGTGGACGGCGTACGCGAAGTCGACCGGCGTGGAGCCGGCCGGCAGCGCCTGGACGTCGCCCTTCGGTGTGAAGGCGAAGACCTCCTGCCCCCGGATCTCGAACCGGAGCGAGTCGAGGAACTCGGTGGGGTCCGCGGTCTCCTGCTGCCAGTCCACCAGCTGCCGCAGCCAGGCCATCTCGCCCGTGCCCTCGGTCGCGGCCCCGCCCTTGGCCGTCTCCTTGTACTTCCAGTGCGCCGCGACGCCGTACTCCGCCCGCCGGTGCATGTCGTGGGTACGGATCTGGATCTCGACGGGCTTGCCCCCGGGCCCGATCACCGTCGTGTGCAGCGACTGGTACATGTTGAACTTGGGCATCGCGATGTAGTCCTTGAACCGGCCGGGGACCGGGTTCCACCGCGCATGGAGGGCGCCGAGCGCCGCGTAGCAGTCCCGCACCGTGTCGACCAGCACCCGCACACCGACGAGGTCGTAGATGTCGGCGAAGTCGCGACCGCGGACGATCATCTTCTGGTAGATCGAGTAGTAGTGCTTCGGGCGGCCCGTGACGGTGGCCTTGACCTTGGCCGTGCGCAGGTCCGCGACGACGCGCTCCCGCACGACGGAGAGGTACTCGTCCCGGGCGGGGGCGCGCTCCGCGACCAGGTGCACGATCTCCTCGTAGACCTTCGGGTAGAGGGTGGCGAAGGCCAGGTCCTCCAGCTCCCACTTGATCGTGTTCATGCCGAGCCGGTGGGCCAGGGGCGCGTAGATCTCGAGCGTCTCGCGCGCCTTGCGGCGCGCGGACTCCTGGGGCACGAAACGCCAGGTCCGTGCGTTGTGGAGCCGGTCGGCCAGCTTGATGACGAGCACGCGGATGTCCCGCGACATCGCCACCACCATCTTGCGGACCGTCTCCGCCTGGGCGGCGTCGCCGTAGGAGACCCGGTCGAGCTTCGTCACGCCGTCGACGAGGCCTGCGATCTCGTCGCCGAAGTCCGCCCTGAGCTGGTCCAGGGAGTACTCCGTGTCCTCGACGGTGTCGTGGAGGAGGGCGGCGGCCAGCGTCGGCGGCGTCATCCCGAGGTCGGCGAGGATCGTCGCCACCGCCACCGGGTGCGTGATGTAGGGGTCGCCGCTGCGGCGGGTCTGGCCGCGGTGGGCCTGCTCCGCGGTGACGTACGCGCGCTCGAGGATGGCGACGTCGGCCCGCGGGTGGTTCGCCCGGACCGCGGCCAGGAGAGGCTCGAGCACCGGGGACGCGCCCGACGACCGGGCGCCGAACCGCACCAGCCGCGACCGGACGCGGTTCGAGGTGGACGCGCTCGGGGCGGGCTCGTTGCCCGGCGCGCGCGGCGCGGGCATCGCGAGCAC
>JAEZAR010000012.1 GCA_023430425.1 Actinomycetes bacterium
GCGCTGCGGGCCGAGCACCCCGGCCTGCGGGTGCTCGCGGGCGGCGGCGCCCAGGACGCACGTCGCCTGACCGTCCCGGCCCTCGGGCACCGGATCGGCGAGGCGGCGGCGCGGCTCGCCGAGGGCCTGGCGCCCGCGTGAGTGCTCGACGTGCGACATGATCGCCGGCCCCGCATCCTGGGGCCATGAGGATCGGTGCGGTTCTGCTGGCGATCTGGCTGCTCGTGGGCGTCCTCGCCGCGGCGCAGCGCGGCTACTTCGGCTCGGCGCAGACGAACTGCGCGGGCGTGGCGACGGTCGCAGTCACCGTCGTCGCCGGCCCGCTCAACTACGTCGGCCTCAACCCGCAGGTCGAGTGCCCCGACCTGCCCCAGCCCTCGACCTGAGCGGGCCCGCCGGCGCGGCGCGCGTCGGCCGGGGCGTCTGGCACAATGGCGGGCTGTACCCGGCGTCGTCGGTCCCTCTACCCGACGGCCGCCGCGTCCCCAGGTCCTCCCGCGTCCCCTGTCCCCACGGGGTCGCGCGCGGCGGACCGCCCCGCCTGAACCAGGAGAGACCACCGACGTGGCCGTCAAGATCCGTCTGAAGCGCCTCGGCAAGATCCGGGCGCCCTACTACCGCATCGTCGTCGCCGACTCGCGCACCAAGCGCGACGGTCGTGTGATCGAGGAGATCGGCAAGTACCACCCGACCGAGGAGCCCTCGCTCATCGACGTCGACTCCGAGCGCGCGCAGTACTGGCTCGGCGTCGGTGCGCAGCCGAGCGAGCAGGTCCTCAACCTGCTGAAGATCACCGGCGACTGGCAGAAGTTCAAGGGCCTGCCGGGCGCCGAGGGCACCCTGCGGACCAAGAACGCGACGGCCGACGCGGCCGCCGCGGTCAAGGCCGCCGCCGACGCCGCCGAGAAGGCCAAGGCGAAGGCGTCCGCGGCGCGGGCCAAGGCCGCCGACGACGAGGCGCCCGCAGAGCCGTCGGCGGAGGCCGAGGCCCCCGCCGAGGACGGCGAGGAGCAGGCCTGATGCTGGCCGACGCGCTCGACCACCTCGTCCGCGGCATCGTCGACCACCCGGACGACGTGCGGGTGAGCACCCGGACCCTGCGCCGGGGGCAGCTGCTCCAGGTGCGGGTGCACCCGGACGACCTCGGGCGCGTCATCGGGCGGGGCGGGCGCACCGCCCGTGCCCTGCGCACGGTTGTCGGCGCGCTCTCGCCGACCCCGGTGCGCGTGGACGTGCTCGACGCCGAGCAGCGCTAGCCGCCTCGGCGCGCGCAGACCGGACCCGCGACGGCCCGGCCCCTAGCCTGGGGGCCGGGCCGTCGTCCGCGCGGTCGCGCGCCGCTGTCGCACCCGGGAGGACCCATGGAGCTCGTCGTCGCGACGGTCGGCCGTGCCCACGGCCTGCGTGGAGAGGTGGCGCTGGACGTCCGAACCGAGGTGCCGGAGGAACGGTTCGCCGTCGGCGCGGTGCTCGCGACCCTCCCGCCCGAGGCCGGGCCGCTCCGCGTCGCCCGGGCCCGCCGGCAGGGGGCGCGCTGGTACGTGACCTTCGCCGAGGCCGGTGACCGCACGGCGGCCGAGGGCCTGCGGGGGGTCGAGCTCGTGGTGGAGGTGGCGGCGTCGGACGAGGACGACGCCTGGTACCCGCACGAGCTCGTCGGCCTGCGGGTCGAGCGGCCCGACGGTTCCCTCGTCGGGGAGGTCGTCGCGCTCGAGCACCTGCCGGCGCAGGACGCCCTCCTCGTCCGCGAGCCGGGCGGGGAACGCACGCTCGTGCCCTTCGTGCGCGCGATCGTGCCCGTCGTCGACGTCGCCGGGGGGCGGGTCGTCGTGGACCCGCCGGCCGGCCTGCTCGCCGCCGACGGCGACGTGGCGCTGGTCGACCCGCCCGAGCGTCCGGGGGACTGAGCCGTGCGCATCGACGTCGTCACGATCTTCCCCGGGTACCTCGCGCCGCTCGACCTGTCCCTCGTGGGCCGGGCCCGCGAGGCGGGGCTGCTGGACGTGCGGGTGCACGACCTGCGCGCGTGGGCCACCGACCGGCACCGCACGGTCGACGACACCCCGCTCGGCGGCGGCGCCGGCATGGTCATGCGGCCCGACGTGTGGGGGGAGGCCCTCGACGAGGTGCTCGCCGGGGACGCCGACGGCCTGGAGCTCGTCGTACCGACGCCGTCGGGCGAGCTGTTCGCCCAGCGCACGGCTGAGCGGCTGGCCGGCCTGGACCGGCTGGTCGTCGCGTGCGGCCGGTACGAGGGCATCGACGCGCGGGTGGCGGAGCACTACCGTGCGCGCGGCGTCGCGGTCACCGAGCTGTCGATCGGGGACTACGTGCTCGGCGGCGGCGAGGTGGCCGCGCTCGTCGTCGTCGAGGCGGTGGCGCGGCTCCTGCCCGGGGTCCTCGGCAACCCCGCCTCGCTCGCGGAGGAGTCCCACGGGACCGCCGGGCTGCTGGAGTACCCCGTCTACACGCGGCCGCCGACCTGGCGTGGGCTCGACGCCCCGGAGATCCTGCTGTCCGGGCACCACGCACGCATCGCCCGCTGGCGGCGGGACCGGGCGCTGGAGCGGACCGCCGCGCGACGCGAGGACCTCGTCGCGGCGCTCGACCCGGCGGGTCTCGACCGGCACGACCGCGAGGTGCTGCGCGCGCTGGGCTGGGAGGTCGACGCCGACGGCCGGGTCGTGCCCGGTCCCGGCGGTGTGGCAGACTGATCCGCCGTGTGCGTCGGCCGCGCCTCTGCCACAGGGGAGGCGGTCCCGGCCCCGAACGCACCACCGAGACTCCACCGGCAGCAGCGCCCCGGCGCCGCCGCCCGATCACGCGCCTGACCTGTGGCAGCGCGAGGAAAGCGACGACATGAACATCCTCGACTCCATCGACGCGGCCTCACTGCGCGAGGACGTCCCCGCCTTCCGACCCGGCGACACCGTCAAGGTGAACGTCAAGGTCGTCGAGGGCAACCGGTCCCGCATCCAGGCCTTCCAGGGCGTCGTCATCGCCCGCTCCGGCGGGGGCGTGCGCGAGACGTTCACCGTCCGCAAGATCAGCTTCGGTGTCGGGGTGGAGCGCACGTTCCCGCTCCACTCGCCCTCGGTCGACTCGATCGAGGTGGTGACCCGGGGCGACGTCCGCCGGGCCAAGCTGTACTACCTGCGGTCGCTGCGCGGGAAGAAGGCGAAGATCAAGGAGAAGCGCGAGAGCGCTCGCTGACCTGCGCCCGGAGGCCTGCGGCCGGACGTCACGGCCCGCCCCGACCACCGCGTCCGGGCGGGCCGTGGCATGACACAGTGGGGACGTGACGCGCGTGGCGACCGACGAGGGGCTGGCCGAGGCCGGCCGGACGACCGGCGACGCGCCGGAGCGCCGTCGCGGCGGGATCGCCGCGTGGCTCAGGGAGACCGCCGTCATTGTGGTCAGCGCCCTGGTGCTGTCCATGCTCATCAAGACCTTCCTCGTCCAGTCGTTCTTCATCCCCACCGGGTCGATGGAGCAGACGCTGGCGGTCGGGGACCGGGTGCTCGTCTCGAAGCTCGCACCCGGGCCGCTGGACGTGCACCGCGGCGACATCGTGGTGTTCACGGACCCCGGGGGCTGGCTCCAGCCCGGCGCGCAGCGCCCCTCGGCCGGCGTCGGGGGCACCGTCCGCGAGGTGCTGACCTTCGTCGGGCTCCTGCCGCAGGACGACGGCGAGCACCTCATCAAGCGCGTCATCGGCCTGCCCGGCGACACGGTCGCCTGCTGCGACCCACAGGGGCGCGTGAGCGTCAACGGCGTTCCTCTCGACGAGCCGTACCTGTACCCGGGGGCGCGCCCGAGCGAGATCGAGTTCTCCGTGCTCGTCCCCGAGGGCCGGCTCTGGGTGATGGGCGACAACCGCCAGAACTCCCAGGACTCGCGCTACAAGCTCGGCGACCCGGGCGGGGGGACGATTCCCCTGGACGGCGTCGTCGGGGTCGCGTTCGTCACGCTGTGGCCGTTCGACCGGGCCGGCGCGCTGCGCAACCCCGGGGCGACGTTCGCGGCCGTGCCGTGACGCGCGGGGACGGGACGCCGGTGCTCCGGGTGGCTCGGGTGCTCCGGGTGGCTCGGGTGGCTCGGGTGGCTCGGGTGGCTCGGGAGAGGGCCGTCTGATGCCCCCCCGCCCCGACCTGCGTCACGAGAGGGCGCTGCTGCGGGCGGGCGCCCGCGTCGTCGTGGGCATGGACGAGGTGGGCCGTGGTGCGCTCGCCGGCCCGGTCACCGTCGGCGCCGTCGCGGTGGACCTGCGGACGCGGGCGTGCCCGAAGGGCGTCGCGGACTCCAAGCTGCTGAGCCCGGCGGCTCGCGAGCGCCTGCTGCCGGCCCTGGGCCGGTGGGGCACCGCCCGGGCCGTCGGCCACGCCGGCCCCGAGGAGATCGACGCGATCGGCATCATCGCCGCGCTGCGTCTGGCCGGTCGGCGCGCCCTCGCCGGGCTCGGTGTCGTGCCCGACGTGGTCCTGCTCGACGGCTCGCACGACTGGCTGAGCCCCCCGCGCCAGGCCGGCCTCTTCGAGCTGGGTGGGGCCGGCGCCGAGGGCGCCGTCGCGGAGCTGGGCTCGCACCCGGAGCTCGATGCCGTGGCGGTGCGCACGCGCGTCCGGGCGGACCGCGCGTGCGCGTCCGTGGCGGCGGCCAGCGTGCTGGCCAAGTG
>JAEZAR010000018.1 GCA_023430425.1 Actinomycetes bacterium
TTTACGTTCAGCCAGTCCTGAGGGTGCGGCCGGATCACAAGAACCCTGCCCGATTCCGGCATGGTGCAGGTCAGGACCAAGATCTGCACCATGCCTCATGCACCAGACCGGATTTGGACTCGGGAAACTTCCGGTATCCAGGGTCCTAGCCCCACCACGGATTCATCCTCACGTCGTGCCAGTGTCCGCTTGCCAGCACCGTCGAAAAATCGAGATCGGCCTTGCCTGCATCTTCCACCGTGAGCCACTTTGGAATGCAGCAACCCGTTGGCAGTTTCGCGCCCCGCACCTCCATGCCGGTAACATCTGCTGTCCCGTGACATTCCTGTGACGATAAGGAAATATCATCGAGGTCAGCAGCATTCAGCATCGCACCGGATTCCTGATCCCGATGGAGGATGGCCGGTGTGCTGTCCATACAGGGAGCGTGCCATGTTGACGACCACTCGCCGAAATCTCCTCGTCGGATCCGCCGCCAGCGCACTCTCGACCATGCCCGCCCTGGCGTCGACGCCGGCAGCCTCACCAGTCGCGCCCCTCGGTGGGGTAGGCACCTGCGGAATCAAGTACGATCTCGGTGCCGAACTGTCCCGCAACGAGCTCACCCGTCCGGCCTCGCACGAAGCGTTCTACCGCGATGAACTCACCGCCATTCGCGACCGGTTGCATTGTCAATTCGTCGATCTCTACGGGTCCGATCCCGACCAACTTGTGGCTGGTCTGGAGACTGCCGCCAACCTGGATTTCGACATCCACCTGCAAACACGCCTTAACTTCCTGCCGGAAGACGAGATGAACGAGCGACTGGCCGCAGTGGCGATCGAGGCGGAGCGTGTGCGGCAGGCCGGCGTGCCGATTGTGCTGGATGTGGGATGCGAGTACCTGCTCTTCGCTGATGGGCTGATCGACGGAGACGATTTCTTCGAAAAGGTGGCATCGCTATCGGCGACCGACCTGGACTGGAACGACATCATCCTGCGGTTCACGGCGATGCTCAATGGCCTCGCCGAAACGGCGCGTGCCCACTTTGGCGGCCCGATCAGCTACTCGGATACGCCGGACATGGCATTTACCTGGGAGCCATTCGACATTATCGGGATTGATCATTACCTGAGTGCGGAAACCAGAGCCACCTATGTGGACACCATCGACATGCTGGCCGCGAGTGGAAAGCCGGTTTGGGTAAAGGAGTTTGGCGGTACGCCATCGCGCGGGGCACCAGCCGAGGGCGGGATGGCATGGGATGTCGTCGACTACAGCGTCGATCCACCAGAAATCATCAACGGTGTCATTCGTGACGAGGACCAACAGGCACACCTGATCATCGAATCGCTGGAGCTCATCGAACGGTCGCAGGCGAAACGGGCCTACCTCTATGAGTTCATCACCACCGGCTCACCGCGCAGCAACGACCCACGCTACGACTACGATCTGACCGGCTACGGGATCGTCTCGACGTGGGGGGAGGACCACGACCACCCGTACGAAACAACTGGCTTCTGGGAGCCGAAAGTGGCGTTCGGCCGAGTGGCCGAATGGAATCTGTCTCGGATGCAGGCTATGCGCTGACGGCCTTAAGCGTCTCCCAACCCCGTCGGCCTGGATAGCTCGGCCATGATCGAGGGAGAGCAGGCCAGAAGTGGAGCGCGAGCACGATCTCACCTGGAATGTTTGAAGTGGTGATCAGTCCTCGGACCAACCCGGTGACACCTAGCGTCATTGGGCTACAGCGTGGTTCTCCCTCGCCCGCTGAAACGCCAACGCCCCGAATGGAATACGTCCATTCGGGGCGTTGGCATGATCAAATGTCGCTCTGCCGCGTCAGTACTGCCACGCGGTTAGCGGGTAGTCAGGAGAGTCGCTGGCGCTTCGCTCCCACGGCAATCGCTCCGGCCAGCAGCAGGCCTCCGACGGCGAGGAGCAAGGCGGCGGAACTGTTCCCGGCAGGAGGTGTGGCTCCTGTGGATGGCAGTCCGGAGATCGCAGCCGACGTGGCCGGTGCAGTCGGCGCTGGTGTGGTCGGATGGGGAGTGACGGTCGGGTCGGGAGTGACAGTCGGACCGCCATCCGGCACGAAGACCAGTGTGTGCACGGGCGGCGACATTTCGCCATCGCTGACGTCGACGCGGTCGAAGCGGAAGCCCGAAGGCACCTGGCTATCGTCGTAACTCAGGTAATAGTCAGCGACGGTCGCCGGAATCCAGAGCTGGCAAACAGTTCCCTGGGAAGCAGGGTCTGTAGAGCAGGAATCCAGGAAGGCATCCGTCTCAGCGTCGTAGACCGAGATGAGGAAGTTCGGGAGCACGTCAGCATACGGCGGGCAGTTGGCCGTAGTGCAGGTAGCGGCCTGAACCAGAATGAGTTCGCCTGGCACGAAGACGATCGTGTGCACGCGCGGTCCGGTATGGCCATCGCTGATATTGATCCGACTGAACGCGTATCCGGCCGGGACGTGGTCGTCATTCCACTCGAGATGGTAGTTGACGAGCCCGGTTGGGATCAACAATTCACAGGTCGAGCCATCAGTTCCTGTCG
>JAEZAR010000037.1 GCA_023430425.1 Actinomycetes bacterium
CACGGGCGCCGTGGCGCGCGAGGACGCCGACTGGAGCCCCCGCGCGGCCGCCGCCGACCGCGTGGGCGCCCCCCAGGTGGTCTTCTCCCGCCCGGAGGTGGCCATGGTGGGCCTGACGGAGGAGCAGGCGCGGGCGGCCGGCCACGACGTTCGCGTGGTCGACGTGCCGCTCTCGTCCGTCGGCGGGACGACGGTCCGGGGCGGCGACGACGGCGAGGGCAGCCGGGTCCGGCTCGTGGTCGACGAGGGACGCGAGGTCGTCCTGGGCGCGACGTTCGTCGGGTCGGAGGTCGCCGAGATGCTCCACGCGGCGACCGTCGCCGTCGTCGGGCAGGTGCCCCTGCGCCGCCTCTGGCACGCCGTCCCCGCGTACCCCACGCGCAGCGAGGTCTGGCTTCGCCTCCTCGAGGCCTACGGGCTCTGACGCCCGCTCAGTCGGTCGCGAGCGCGGCGTCGGAGGAGAAGACCAGCCCCAGGGCGATCTGCCCCTGCTGGAGCGCGGCCTTCGTGAGTGGCCCCCCGGCGTCGAGCGACGTGAAGTCCGCGACGTCCAGGCCGTAGAGCTCCTCGAGCCCCGGCTGGCAGAACGGCCGCTCGGGGCACTCCGGCGGACCGCCCAGCGCGATCCCGCCGCACGTCTCCGCGAGCTCGCTCAGGGTGGACACGCCGTGCTCCTCCGCGAAGGCGACCGTCACCGCGAACGCGTTCTGGTCCTGGGCGGCGGCCGGCTCGCCGAACACGAGCCCGACCTCCTCGCCGAGGGCCCGGAGCTCGGTCATCGTCGCGTCGAGGTCGGAGCTCGCCAGCGCCTCGGCGTCCGCGCCGTTGACCTTCTTGTTGAGGAACTCCGTCAGCGTGCCGGCGTACTCGGGCACCACTGTGAGGTCGCCCAGCTCGAGGGCGGGCTCGTAGGTCTCGCGGTTGCCGATGGTCTGGGTGGTCGCGTCGAACCCGGCCGCGTCGAGCGCGGCTGCGTAGATCTCGGCGAGCGTCGCGCTCTCGGAGAAGTTGGCCGCCCCCACGAGCACCGCCACCCCTCCGCCGGCGGCGTCCTGCTGGTCCAGCCCCTGCTCGGCGACGAACTCGGCGGCGACCTCGCTCGAGGTGCGGCGCTCGACGTCCACCGCCCGGTTGAGCTGGATCAGCGTGGGTGTGTCGAGGGTGGCCGAGACCGCGTCGAGGACCGTGAGCAGGCCGGGGCTCGCCTCCGCCGCCGCCGCGTTGACCGCCGGGACCACGTTGTCGACGGTCTGCAGACCCTGGTCGTCCTCGAGGACGACGAGCGCGTCACCCGCGACGGGCTCGCACACCGCGGGGGCGCCGCCCGTCGCCGACGGCTCGTCCGTCCCGGTCGGCTGCGTGCCCGCGCCGCCGGACGAGCCGGCTTCCCCGCACGCGGCCGTGAGGAGGACGAGCGCCGCCGCGGCGGCGCCCAGGGCTGTGTGTCGGATGCGCATCGGGTCCCCAGGTGGTCGACGGTGTGCGGATCGGGCAGGACGTGCGGATCGGACGGGTCTGCCCCGATCCGCCCACCACGGTAACCGCCGCCCCGGACACGGGATTCCGGAGCGCGACCGGGGCGGCGTCCCGCGCCCGCGCCGCACCGCCCGCGCCGCACCGACCACGCCACAACGACCACGCCCCGCTATCCGGGGGCGCGGCCGACCCGCAGGGGAGCCGGCGTCAGGGCACGCTGGCCGAGCGCGAGGACCGCCTCCACGAGCAGGCACAGGGTCGCCACGAGCAGGCCCCCCGCCACGACCTCGCCGAACCGTCGGGTCGCGAAGCCCGTGACGATCACCGTGCCGAGGCCGCCGCCGCCCACCAGCGCGGCCAGCGGCACGGTCGCGACCACCTGGACCGCCGCCGTCCGCAGGCCCGCACCGATGAGCGGGAGCGCCAGGGGCAGCTCCACGCTCGCCAGCGCGCGCGCCCCGGACATCCCCATGCCCCTCGCGGCGTCGCGGGCCGCGGCGTCCACCTCCCGCACGCCCGTGAAGGCGTTGGAGAGGATCGGGGGCACCGCGAAGACCGCCGCGGCCACGACCGTGGGCCGGTTCCCGAACCCCAGCCCGGTGGTCGCGAAGACGTACAGCAGCGCGAGGGTCGGCAGGGCGCGCGAGGTGTTGGAGGCGAGGACGGTGAGCCCGCCGCCGCGCCCGCGGTGCCCGAGCCAGACGCCGAGCGGCAGCGCCAGGGTCGCCGCGAGGAGGACGGCGACCGCGGACATGCCCAGGTGCTCGGCGACCAGCGCGGGCACGCCGCGCGGCCCCTGCCAGTTCAGCGGGTCGTTCAGCCAGCGGAAGGCCTGCCCGAGGACGCCGTCGTCGTTCACGCGCGACCACCCCTGCCGCGTCCGCCCGCGCGGGCCCACGGGGTGGCGAGCCGCCCGAGGAGCCACAGCGCGGCGTCGGCCGCCAGCGCCAGGCCGAGCGTGAGCACCGTGGCCGTGACGATCTCGGCGCGGTACTGCGACGCGAACCCGCGGTACATGAGCTGGCCCAGGCCACCGTACCCGACGACGACGCCGATGGTCGCCAGCGCCACGGTGGTCACGGTCGCCAGGCGCAGCCCTGTGACGACGGCCGGCAGGGCGTTCGGCAGCTGCACCGTCAGGAGCGTCCGCACCCGTCCGAGACCGAGCCCGCGCGCCGCGTCCACGACCGCGGGGTCGACCCCCTGCAGCCCCACCAGCACGTTCCGCACGAGCACCAGGAGCGCGTACATCACCAGCCCGACGAGGACCGTCGTCCGGCGGTCGCGCAGCGCGGGGTAGAGCAGGGCGAACAGCGCGAGGGACGGGATCGTGTACAGCACCCCCGTCAGGCCCAGGACCGGCCCGGCCAGCCGCGGGCGCCCGTGGGCGAGCACCGCCAGCGGGAGCGCGAGCAGCGCGGCGACCGCCACCGCCTGCAGGGTGAGGGACACGTGCTGGCCCAGCGCCTCGCCGATGTCGGCCCAGTTGGCCTCGACGTAGGCCCAGGAGAACCACGGGTTGGGCGCGGCCGAGCCGGCCGCCGCCTGCGTCCCCGGGTGCACGCCTCGCACGCTACCCGCGGCGCCCGACGCCGGGCCCCGCGCCCGCCCTGTGCCCGCCCCTGTGCCCGCCCTGTGCCCGTGGGCGCGGCCGGGTAGCGTCGGCCTCCATGAGCCCCGGGACCCCGACCGCGGACGCCGTCATCGCGTTCGAGGGCGCCCGAGCCGTGTACGGCGACGGCACGGTCGCCGTGGAGGGGCTGGACCTCGTGGTCCGGCCGCACGAGCTCATGGTGCTGGTGGGGCCCTCCGGGTGCGGCAAGTCCACGACGCTGCGCATGGTCAACCGCCTCGTCGACCTGGCTGCGGGACGCGTGCTGGTCGAGGGTGTCGACGTCGCCCGCACGGACCCCGTCGCGCTGCGCCGTCGGATCGGGTACGTCATCCAGCACGTCGGCCTCTTCCCGCACCGCACGGTGGCCCAGAACGTCGGCACGGTGCCGGCCCTCCTCGGGTGGTCCCGCGAGCGGACGCGCGCGCGCACGGCCGAGCTGCTCGAGCTGGTCGGGCTCGAGCCCGGGACCTACGCGCGGCGGTACCCGCACCAGCTCTCCGGCGGCGAGCGCCAGCGGGTCGGTGTGGCGCGCGCGCTCGCGGCCGACCCGCCGGTGCTCCTCATGGACGAGCCGTTCGGCGCGGTGGACCCGGTCGGGCGCCGGCGCCTGCAGGAGGAGTTCTGGCGCATCCAGCGCCGGCTGGGCACGACCGTCATGTTCGTCACGCACGACGTCGACGAAGCGGTGCGCCTGGGCGACCGGGTCGTCGTCCTCAGCCAGGGCGGGCACGTCGAGCAGGTCGCGGACGCGGTCACGCTCCTCGCGCACCCGGCGCCGGGCATGGTCACGGACTTCGTCGGCGCGGGGCGGACCGCCCGGCTCCTGCCGATCACCGAGCTCGGACCCGACGACCTGGAGCCCGCCGGCTCCGCCGCGGTGCCGCGGGGGAGCGCGGACGGCCCCCTGCACCTGGGCGCACGCCTCGACGCCGCCCTCGCGGCCCTGGTC
>JAEZAR010000066.1 GCA_023430425.1 Actinomycetes bacterium
GCCCGGCGTCGAGCACGAGCCGCGGGAGGCCGTGGCCCCCGCGGGCGGGCGCACGGCCCGCGTCGTCGGTGGCGCCACCGGCGGGACCCGCGTCGCCGCCGCGACCACCGCCGAGCAGCTCGACCACGTCGTCGACGACGTCCACCAGGGCGGCCCGCTCCTCGTCCGCGAGCTCGGCGACCCAGCCCTCCGGGCCGGCGTGGAACGACCAGGGCCCCATCACGCACCCGCTCCCGGCGCCGGCTCGACGGTGGCCCAGAGGCCGAACCCGTGCATGGCCTGCGTGTCGGTCTCCATCTGCTCCAGCGTGCCCCGGGACACGGTCGCGCGCCCCTGCGTGTGCACCTGCATCATGAGCCGCTCCGCCCGCTCGGGCGGCATCTGGAAGTAGGAGCGGAATACCCAGGTCACATAGCTCATGAGGTTGACCGGGTCGTTCCAGACGACCGTCGTCCACGGCTCCTCGGGCGCCGTGCGCTCGTCGGCGTCCGCGCGCGTGCCCTCCATCGGCAGGACGGCGGCGGGCACCCGTCCACTGTAGGCAGAGCCGCGAGGGGGCGAGGGCCGAACCGGGCACCCTACGGTGAGCACATGAGCGCAGCGCCGCCCTCGTCCGCGTCCGGCCCGCCCCCGGCGCCGTCGGGCGCCCCGTCGGCGGTGCGGCGGCCCCCGCTCGCCCCCAGGGCGGAGCGCGCGTCGACTGCGCTGCTCACCGACCGCTACGAGCTGACGATGCTCCAGGCCGCGCTGGCGGACGGCACCGCGCACCGGCACTGCGTCTTCGAGGTGTTCACCCGCCGCCTGCCCGCGGGCCGGCGCTACGGCGTCGTCGCGGGCACCGGCCGGCTCCTCGAGGCGCTGGCCGACTTCAGGTTCACCGACGCCGAGCTGTCCTGGCTCTCGCGCGAGGGCGTCGTGGACCGCGCGACGCTCGACCACCTCGCGGCCTACCGGTTCACGGGGCACGTCAGCGGCTTCCCGGAGGGCGAGGTCTTCTTCCCCGGCTCACCGCTGCTCGTCGTGGAGGGCACGTTCGCCGACGCCGTGCTCCTCGAGACGCTCGCGCTCTCCGTCCTCAACTACGACTCGGCGGTCGCGTCCGCGGCCTCCCGGATGACGGCGGCCGCGGACGGGCGGCCCTGCCTGGAGATGGGCAGCCGACGGGCGCACGAGCAGGCGGCCGTCGCCGCGGCCCGGGCCGCGGTCGTGGCGGGGTTCGCGGGGACCTCGAACCTCGAGGCGGGCCGTCGCTACGGCCTGCCGACGATCGGCACGGCCGCGCACGCCTACACCCTCCTGCACGACGACGAGCGCGCCGCCTTCGCGGCGCAGGTCGCCTCGCACGGCCCGGGGACGACGCTGCTCGTCGACACCTACGACATCGAGCGGGGCGTCGCCACCGCCGTCGAGGTGGCCGGCCCGGAGCTCGGGGGCGTGCGCATCGACTCCGGGGACCTCATCGCGCTCGCCCGCCAGGTCCGCGCACAGCTGGACTCCCTGGGCGCCCACGGGACCCGGATCGTCGTGAGCTCCGACCTCGACGAGCACGCGATCGCGGCGCTGGCCGCGTCCCCGGTCGACGCGTACGGCGTCGGGACGTCGGTGGTCACCGGCTCGGGCGCGCCCACCTGCGGGATGGTCTACAAGCTCGTGGCCCGGGAGGGGGGCGACGGCACCCTGGAGCCCGTGGCGAAGGCCTCCACCCACAAGGAGAGCTCCGGCGGACGCAAGATCGGGGCCCGGCGGCTCGACGCGGCCGGCACCGCGACGGAGGAGGTCGTCATCACGGGCGACGACGACGCCGTCGCCTCCTGGGCCCCGCCCGACGGCGACCTGCGCCCGCTGCACGTGCCACTGGTCGAGGGGGGCGCCGTCGACACCCGGTGGACCGGGTCGTCGGGCGTCGCGCTGGCGACGGCTCGCCACGCCGCCTCGCGGGCGGAGCTCCCCGCGTGGGCGCGCCGCCTCTCCGCGGGTGACCCCGCGATCCCGACCGTCACCACCCGGGTCTGAGGCCCGGGCACGCGGACGCCCGGGGACCTCGCGGTCCCCGGGCGTCCGCGGCACGCGCGCCGGGCTAGACGGTGCTCCGCCGCCCGCGACCCATGAGGCCCATGATCAGGCTGACCACCAGCACGATGATGCCGAGCCAGATCAGGAACTGGGCTGCCTCCACGGCCACGCCGAAGATGAGCAGCAGGACACCGACGATGAGGATCAGAAGCCAGGCTGGCATTGTCGTTTCCCTTCGGTCGGCCGGTCGGGGACTCCCCGTCCGGTCTTTCCCGTCGAGCCTGACAGCCGACCAGCAGGTGCGCATCTTGAGAGGTCCGTACCGCTTGCCCCGATACCCGGTGCGGGCCGATCGCGCCAGCCGGCGCCGGCGCCGCCGTCAGCCCTGCTCGTCGCCGTCCTGCGGGGCGCGCAGCCCCTCGTAGATCTCCTTGCACACGGGGCACACCGGGAACTTCTTCGGGTCGCGGCCGGGCACCCAGACCTTCCCGCACAGGGCCACGACCGGGGCGCCGGAGACGGCCGACTCGAGGATCTTCTCCTTGCGCACGTAGTGCGCGAAGCGCTCGCGGTCGCCGGGCTCGAGCTCCTCGCGCGCGGCCGTCTGCTCGAGGACGCTCGTGGCCGTGCGGGGGCCTGCGGGCTGCTCCGGGGCCTCGGGGGCGGAGTGGGGCGGGGTGGGGTCCGTCATGCCCCGAGTCTAGGGAGCCCGGTCCCGGGCGTCCCGGAGGCCTCACGTGAGGCGGGCGAGCAGGCGGGGTGCGCGCGCGTCGTAGACCCGACCCCCGAGGACCACCCCGGCCGCCAGCACGGCCACGCCCCAGGTGAGCCCGACGACGAGGGTGGTGACCGCGAGCTCCTCGCGCCACCACAGCGACGCGGCGTAGAGCAGCAGGACGGGGGCGCAGACGGCGACCGTCGCGGCGGAGGCCACGAGCTGGGCGACGAGGGTCGCGCCGACGGCGCCCATCTGGGCGGCGTAGGGGTTCGCGCCCGCCTCGGGCACGGGGTACGGGAGCATCGCGCTGACCACTGCCGACACCGCCAGCCCGCCGAGCAGCACGCCGACGCCCGCGCCGAGCGCCGCGGGGGCCAGCGCCCACCGGCCGCTGAAGGCGACGCCGACGAGGCCGATCGCGATCGTCGTCGGCAGCGCCCAGACGAGGGTGGACACGGTGCGGCCGAGCCGGTCCGCCCACCCGGGGGTGCGGGCGGCGACGTGCAGCCAGAACGCCGAGCCGTCGTACGCGACGTCGTTGTGCCGCCCCCAGCCGAGGGTGCCGCCGACGAGCATCCCGAGGCTCAGCGCCACCGCCGCGGGCGTGCGCGCCACGGCCGCTCCCAGGGCGACGATGAGCAGGGGCGTGACGACCGCGCCCAGCAGCGCGCTGAGATAGCGCGGGTCGGCCGTCCACGACCGGATCCCGCGGCGCGCCACGGCGGCCGTCGCGAGCAGTCCCGGGTGGCGC
>JAEZAR010000166.1 GCA_023430425.1 Actinomycetes bacterium
GTGCACGGCCGCACCCGCCCTGACCACAGGGCGAGCCGGTCGCGTCCGGCCGCCGTCCACGCGCGAGAATGGCTGCCCGTGAGCCCCGTGCGCCAGCTCGACCGCCGCTCCCTGCCGGCCGCCGGCCGCCTCGTGGTCAAGGTCGGGTCCTCCTCGCTCACCGGCGCCGACGGCCGGCTGGACGTCGACGCGCTGCAGGCGCTCGTCGACGTGCTGGCGGCGCGGCGGCTCGCCGGCGGCCAGGTCGTCCTCGTGACGTCCGGCGCGATCGCGTCCGGCCTGGCCCCGCTCGGCCTGGTCTCCCGGCCGGGCGACCTCGCGACGGCGCAGGCGACCGCGTCGGTGGGGCAGGGCCTGCTCATCGCGCGGTACACCGAGGCGTTCGCGGCCCACGGGCTGCGCGTCGGGCAGGTGCTGCTCACGGCGGAGGACACGGTCCGGCGCGCGCACTACCGCAACGCGCTGCGGTGCCTCGACCGCCTGCTGGCGCTCGGCGTCGTACCGGTGGTCAACGAGAACGACACGGTCGCGACGTCGGAGATCAGGTTCGGCGAGAACGACCGGCTCGCCGCCCTGGTGTCCCACCTCGTGCGCGCCGACGCCCTCGTGCTGCTCAGCGACGTGGACGGGCTCTACGACCGGCCGCCGACCAGCCCGGGGGCGCAGCGCATCGACGAAGTCCGCGACCCGGCGGACCTCGCCGGCGTGAAGGTCGGGCGGAGCGGGTCCAAGGTCGGCTCGGGCGGCATGGTGAGCAAGCTCCAGTCCGTCGCGATCGCGACCGGGTCGGGCGTGCCCGTCCTCATCACGCGGGCGGCGCTCGCCGGTGACGCCCTCGCGGGCGAGCACGTCGGCACCTGGTTCTACGCGACGGGCAAGCGCCGGCCGCCCCGCCTGCTCTGGCTCGAGCACGCCGCCGTGCCGCAGGGTCGCCTCGTCCTGGACGAGGGCGCGGTCCGGGCGGTCGTCGACCGACGGGCGTCCCTGCTGCCGGCGGGGATCACCGGGGTGCAGGGGGAGTTCGACGCGGGGGAGCCCGTCGAGATCGCCGGCCCCGACGGCGCCGTCATCGGGCGCGGGCTCGTCGCCTTCTCCTCCGGCGAGCTGCCGGACCTGCTCGGGCGGTCGACGCGCGAGCTGCGTGAGGCGCTGGGCGCCGGGTACGACCGGGAGGTGGTCCACCGCGACGACCTCGTGCTCGCGAGCTCCCCGACCACGCGCCTCACCACGCAGCGCCCGTAGTGCCTATCCTGCTCCGATGACGACCGCGACCCCCCTCGCCTCCTCCGCGTCCGCCTCGCCGGACGACGTGCAGGAGGCAGTCTTCGCCGTCGCGCGCCGGGCGCGGGTCGCCGCGCGCGAGCTCGCCACCGCCACCCGGGCGACCAAGGACGCCGCCCTGCACGCGATGGCCGACGCGCTCGTGGCCGCCGACGGGGAGATCGTGTCGGCGAACGCCGTCGACCTCGAGCGCGGCCAGGCGGCGGGCCTGTCGGCCGGCCTGCTCGACCGGCTGACCCTGACCCCGGCCCGCGTCGCGGCCATCGCCGACGCGCTCCGTGAGGTCGCCGGCCTGCCCGACCCGGTCGGGGAGGTCGTCCGCGGCTCGACGCTGCCGAACGGCCTGCGCCTGCGCCAGGTGCGGGTGCCGATGGGCGTCGTCGGCATGATCTACGAGGCCCGGCCGAACGTCACAGTCGACGCCGCCGGGCTCGCGCTCAAGAGCGGCAACGCCGCGATCCTGCGCGGCGGGTCGGCCGCGTCGGGGTCCAACACGGTGATCGTGCGGGTGCTGGGGGACGCCCTGCGCTCCGTGGGCCTGCCCGCCGACTCCGTGCAGTCGATCGACGAGTTCGGCCGCGCGGGTGCCGTCGCGCTCATGCACGCCCGCGGGCTCGTGGACCTCCTCGTGCCCCGCGGGGGTGCGGACCTCATCCAGACGGTCGTGCGGGAGTCCACCGTCCCCGTCGTCGAGACGGGCGTCGGGAACTGCCACGTGTACCTGGACGCCACCGCGGACGAGCGGATGGCGGTGGAGATCGTGCTGAACTCCAAGACGCAGCGGGTCGGGGTCTGCAACGCGGCGGAGACGCTGCTGGTGCACGCCGACGCCGCGCCCCGGCTCCTCGGGCCGGTCCTGCGCGCCCTCGCCGACGCCGGCGTCACGCTGCACGGCGACGACGCGACCTCCCGCCAGGCGCCCGACGGCGTCGCCGTGGTCCCCGCGACCGACGAGGACTGGGCGACGGAGTACCTGTCGATGGACCTCGCGGTGCGCGTCGTGGACGACCTCGACGCCGCGATCGAGCACATCCGCACCTGGTCGTCCGGGCACACGGAGGCCATCGTCACGGCCGACCTCGCGGCCTCGGAGCGGTTCGTCGCCGCGCTCGACTCCGCTGCCATCATGGTCAACGCCTCGACGCGGTTCACCGACGGCGGCCAGTTCGGCCTGGGTGCCGAGATCGGCATCTCGACCCAGAAGATGCACGCCCGCGGGCCGATGGGGCTCGCGGAGCTGACCACCACGAAGTGGGTCGTCACCGGCGAGGGCCACGTCCGGGCCTGAACCCGACGCCGTCCGGCCGGGTCCCGCGTCACCCGTCCGGCGCACGCGAGCGGCGCCGCGGCCGTGATCTCACCCGTCCGCCGACCCGCCAGGCGGGACCGGCGGTGCCGGTCCCTGCGTGCGTCGTGCGACACTGGGGGGTCGCTGCGCACCCCACGCGCGGCGGAACCCGAGCCGACTCCGGGAGGTCGACGTGCACGCTGTCCTGCTCGCCGCCGAGGAAGCCGAGGCCGCCGCAGCCGCGCTGCCGCCGGCGGCCGTCGGGCTCATCGGGTTCGGCGTGCTCATGGCGCTGCTCGCGGTGACCTACGCCTTCCGCAACACGGGGCACCGGAACCGCTGACGCGGACGGGCACGGGGACGACGGGCACGGGGCGGGCACGAGGCTGGCACGGAGGACAGGCGACGGATGACGGAGCGCAGGCCGAGGATCGGCGTGATGGGCGGCACCTTCGACCCCATCCACCACGGCCACCTCGTCGCCGCCAGCGAGGCGGCCGCCGACCTCGACCTGGACGAGGTCGTCTTCGTGCCGACCGGGCGCCCGGCCTTCAAGGCACATCCCGAGGTCACCCCGTCGGAGCACCGGTACCTCATGACCGTGATCGCCACGGCGTCGAACCCGCGGTTCACCGTCTCCCGCGTGGACGTCGACCGGCCCGGGGTGACCTACACGGTCGACACGCTGCGTGACCTCGCCGCGGAGCGGCCGGACGCCGAGCTCTTCTTCATCACCGGCGCCGACGCGCTCGCGCAGATCCTCACGTGGAAGGACGCCGACCGGCTCTGGGATCTGGCGCACTTCGTGGCGGTCACGCGACCCGGGCACCAGCTGTCCGTCGACGGGCTCCCGGAGGGTGCCGTGAGCGTCCTCGAGATCCCCGCCCTCGCGATCTCGTCCACCGACGTGCGCGAGCGGGCGCGCTCGGGGCAGCCCGTCTGGTACCTCGTGCCGGACGGCGTCGTCCAGCACATCGCCAAGCACCGCCTGTATCGAGGTCAGGATGTCTGAGCAGACCTATCCGGAGGTCGGGGAGCGGCGCCGCCGCCGGGAGGAGGAGCGCCGCCGGCTCGCCGAGGCGCAGGACACACCGGCGGCCGCGCCGGCGCCGTCGCCCGAGGCCGCGAGCCGCCCGCCGCTGTCG
>JAEZAR010000172.1 GCA_023430425.1 Actinomycetes bacterium
GAGGTACGGCGCGAGCCGGTCGTCCAGCGTCGGCCGGCGCGCAGCGAGCCGGGCGACCACGAGCCAGCCCCCCAGCCCCGCGACGAGGCCGACGAGCGCTCCGGCGCCGGCGGGCGTCACCGCAGCACCCGTTCGTCCTCGGGCAGGCGGCCGATGCGCAGCATGAGGCGGTAGGCGACCAGCGACGCCGCGCCGCCCACGGCCAGCACGGCGGTGCCCGAGGCCGTGTTGTACGCGCTCACCGCCTCCGGCCGGGTGGCGAGCAGCGCGAGCACGGCCCACGGCGCGGCGACGGCGACGCGCGCACCGTTGACGGTCCAGGACTGGCGCGCCTCCAGCTCACCGCGCGAGCGCGCGTCGGCCCGCAGGAACGCCGACAGGGTGCGCAGCAGGCGCCCGAGATCGCTGCCGCCGACGTCGCGTGCCAACCGCAGGGCCTCGACGACCCGGTCGCCCACGGGGTCCGCGAGCCGCGCCTTGAGCAGGTCCAGGCAGTCGCCGAACCGGCCGCTGGCCCGGTAGTCCTCCGCGAACGCGCGGAACGCCGGGCGGAGCTCGGCCGGCCCCCGCTCGCCCACCTGCCCGACGGCCTCCGCGAGCGACATCCCGGCGCGGATGCCCGACGCGAGGTGGTCGACGACCTCCGGCCACAGGCCCCGCAGGGCGGCCCGGCGGCGTCGGGCGCGGGCGCGGACGAGGGCGAGCGGGGCGTAGGTGGCCATCAGCGCGAAGCAGGCCGCGATGGCCGGCGCCCGGGTCACGGCGAGCCCGACCAGGAGGGCGGCAACCCCGCACGTCGCGCACACCGCGGCCAGGCCACCGGGGGAGACCCCTGTCGCGCCGGCCTGGACGAGCAGGTCGGCCACGTCGGCCCGCACCCGCCCCCGCGCGCGGCGCGGGGCGGGCGGGGCGGTGAAGGCCCAGAGGAGCAGGCACAGGCCCGCGCCCAGGACAAGACCCACGACGGCGCCCACGTCACCGCCCCAGGAGCGCGGGGAGGTCCACGCCGATGCGGGCGAACCGCTCGGGGTGGGGCGGGAACCCGTCGGCGCGGGCGAGCACGCCGTCCCGGAGCCGGAAGACGTCGGCGGTCTCGACCACGCCGTTCTCGACGCGCCCGGGGACCGCGACAACCTCCCGCGTCCGGCGGCGGCCCCGGTGGTCGATCTCCACGTGCACCACGAGGTCGATGGCGGACGCGACCGTGGGCACGACGAACGCGGCGGTGACGTTCTCCCCGGCGAGCAGCGGCAGGGTGCAGACCTTGGTCAGCGCCTCGCGGGCCGAGTTCGCGTGCACGGTGCACATGCCCGGCACGCCGGCGTTGAGCGCGATGAGCATGTCCAGGCTCTCCGCCTCCCGGACCTCGCCGATGACGATGCGGCGCGGCCGCATCCGCAGCGCCTCCTTGACCAGGCGCCGCAGCGTGATCTCCCCGGTGCCCTCCAGGCTGGGCTGGCGGCACTGGAGCGCGACGAGGTCGCGGTGGGCGATCCGGAGCTCGAACACCTCCTCGCAGGTGATCACGCGCTCCCGCGGGGGGATGGCGCCGGCGAGCGCGTTGAGCATCGTCGTCTTGCCGGCCTGGGTCGGTCCGGAGACGAGGACGTTGAGACCGGCCGCGACCGCCGCGGCGAGGAAGCGGCCCGCCTGGGGCGTCAAGGATCCGAGGGCGACGAGGTCCTCGACCCGCGAGGCGCGCACGACGTACTTGCGGATGTTGACGGCCCAGTCCGCGCGCGTCACGTCCGGGATGGCCACGTGCAGCCGCTCGCCGCCGGGCAGCGCGGCGTCGACGAACGGGCTGGACAGGTCGAGCCGGCGGCCGGACACCTTGAGCATCTGCTCCACGAGGTCGCGCACCTGCGCGGCGGTGAGGACCGTGGGTGTCAGCTCGGCCTCGCCGCGCCGGGCCACGAACACCTGGTGGGGCGCGTTGATCCAGATCTCCTCGACCTCCGGGTCGTCGAGGTACTGCTGGAGCGGCCCGAGGCCGGCGACGGCGTCGACCACGGCCTTGGTCGCGGCCGCGGCGTCGGGCAGCGGGGGGACGTGGCCGCGCAGCGAGCGCTCGTCGTAGGCCGCCAGGGCCTCCCGCACGACGCCGTCCAGGCTCTCCGGGTCGCGGAGGGGGTCGACCCCGCGGCGGCGGATCAGGTCCCGGACCTCCTGCTCGAGGAGCGCGACACCGTCCACGGGCCCCCCGAACGTCGACTTGAACAGGACAGACCGGACTATAAGGGATGAGTCGGACGATGCGGCAGCCCCCGACGGGTGTGTGGACGGCCGGGACCCGGCATCGACGCGACTGTCAGGGCCACGCCAGGAGCGGGTCGCCCCCCGCGACGCCCGTGCCGGCCGCTGCGAGCGCGCGCACGGCGCCCGGCGCGGTGTCGAGTGCGACCACGGGGCACAGGGGCGAACGCCCCGTCGTCGCGACGTCGGCGGGGCACCACCGGACGACGAGGTCGCCCGCGTCGACGGCGTCCCCTTCGCGCGCGAGGACCGCGAAGCCGGCACCCCGGAGCCCGACCGTGTCCAGGCCCAGGTGCACGAGCACAGCGCGCCCGTGCGCGTCCCGCACCACGAACGCGTGCGGGTGCACCTTGACGAGCGTCCCCGACGCGGGCGCGCGCACCGCGACCTCCCCGCCGCGCACGGGATCGATCGCCAGCCCCGCCCCGACC
>JAEZAR010000187.1 GCA_023430425.1 Actinomycetes bacterium
AACCCACATTCGCCTTAGTCTCGTGGGCTCGGAGATGTGTAAAAGACACAGGGCCAGACCGCGACCGACGACCACGACGAGCGGCACACCGAGCAGCTCGGCGTCGGCGAACTTCACGCCGGGCGACACGCGCGGCCGGTCGTCGTAGAGCACCTCGACGCCCGCACCGTGCAGCTCGGCGGCGAGCTCGGCCGCGGCCGCGAACACGGCGTCGTCCTTGCCGGTGGCGACCAGGTGGACGTGGACCGGGGCGACCGACGCCGGCCACGCCAGCCCGGCGTCGTCGTGGTTGGCCTCCGCGAGCGCCGCGACCGCTCGGGACACCCCGATGCCGTAGGAGCCCATGGTCACCGTCACGGCCTTGCCGTTCTCGTCGAGGACCTTGAGCCCGAGCGCCTCGGCGTACTTGCGCCCGAGGGCGAAGATGTGGCCCATCTCGATGCCGCGGGCCAGCTCGAGCGGCCCGGACCCGTCGGGCGCCGGGTCCCCCGCCCGCACCTCGGCGGCCTCGACCGTCCCGTCGCCGGTGAAGTCCCGGCCGGCCACCAGGTCGAAGACGTGTCGGCCGTCGGCGTCGGCACCCGTGATCCACCGCGTACCGGACACCACCCGAGGGTCGAGGAGGTACCGCACCGCGTCCTCGCGGCCGGTGTTCGCCACCCCCACGGCGCGCGGACCGATGTAGCCCTTGACCAGCCCGGGGTGGGCCGCGAAGTCCGCGTCGGTCGCGGGTGCGACCTCGGCCGGGGAGAACGCCGCCTCGGCGCGCTTGAGGTCCACCTCGCGGTCGCCGGGCAGGCCGACGACGACGACCTCGCGCAGCCCGCCGGGATGGGTGAGGGCGAGGACGACGTTCTTGAGGGTGTCGCCGGCGGTCCAGGGCCGGTCCGCGCGGGGGTAGCGCTCGTTGGCGAGCGCGACGAGCGACTCGATGGTCGGCGTGCCCGGCGTGTCCTCGACGTGGGCCGCGGGCGCGGCGTCGTACGGGAGGGGCTCGGGCACCGGGGTGGTGACCGCCTCGACGTTGGCGGCGTAGCCGCCCGGCGAGCGCACGAACGTGTCCTCCCCGACCGGTGTCGGCGTGAGGAACTCCTCGCTGCGCGAACCGCCCATCGCACCGGACACCGCCGCGACGATGACGTGCTCGAGCCCGAGGCGCGCGAAGATCCGCTGGTAGGCCTCGCGCTGGCGCTGGTAGGCCGCCTCGAGGCCGGCGTCGTCGACGTCGAAGGAGTAGGCGTCCTTCATGACGAACTCGCGGCCGCGCAGCAGGCCGGCCCGCGGGCGGGCCTCGTCCCGGTACTTGGTCTGGATCTGGTAGAGCGCGAGCGGTAGGTCCTTGTAGCTCGAGCACAGGTCCTTGACGAGGAGGGTGAACATCTCCTCGTGCGTGGGGGCGAGGAGGTAGTCGGCCTCCTTGCGGTCCTGGAGCCGGAAGAGGTTCGGCCCGTACTCGGTCCAGCGGTTCGTCGCCTCGTAGGGCTCGCGGGGCAGCAGCGCGGGGAAGTGCACCTCCTGCGCCCCGATCGCCGCCATCTCCTCCCGCACGACGCGCTCGACCTTGGCCAGGACGCGCAGGCCGAGCGGCAGCCAGGTGTAGATGCCGGGGGCCGTGCGGCGGATGTAGCCGGCCCGGACGAGGAGCTTGTGGCTGGGGACCTCGGCGTCGGCCGGGTCCTCCCGGAGCGTGCGCACGAACAGGGTCGACATCCGCCAGAGCATGGGCGCCAGCGTAGCGGCGGGCACCGGGTGGCCCGTGCGCGGGCCGGGCGCCCGGGGGTCGGTCGGTCGGTCGAAGGGTGGGCCGGTCGCTCGGCCGGTCGGTCGGCCGGTCGGTCGGTCGGTCGGTGAAGTGGGCCGGTCAGCCGGCCGGCCGGTGGCCCGGTCGGAGGGTCCGGGGATGGCCCGGGCCCGCGCGTTGCGGGCACGATGGTGCGGTGCCCGAGCTGCCCGAGGTCGAGTCCCTCGCCCGCTTCCTCGCCGAGCGCACGGCGGGCCGGCGGATCGGTGCCGTCGTGGTGGCGAACGTCAGCGCGCTGAAGACGTTCGCGCCGGCACCGTCGGACCTCGTCGGGCGACCGGTCACCGGGGTCGGCCGGCACGGCAAGTGGCTCGACCTCGCGACCGACGGCCCCCACCTCGTCTGGCACCTCGCTCGCGCCGGCTGGCTGCGCTGGTACGACGCCGCGCCGGCCACGCTGGTGCGGCCCGGGAAGTCCCCGCTCGCGCTGCGCGTCGTGCTCGACGACGGGTCGGGGTTCGACCTCACCGAGCAGGGCACGCGCAAGCGGCTCGCGGTGCACGTCGTCGACGACCCGCGGGCGGTCCCCCTGGTGGCGTCCCTCGGCGTGGAGCCCCTCGACGCCGAGTTCACCCCTGCGCGGCTCGCCGACCTGGCCCGTTCGCGCAACCAGCAGGTCAAGGGCCTCCTGCGCGACCAGGGCGTGATCGCCGGGATCGGCAACGCGTACTCCGACGAGATCCTGCACGCCGCACGGATGAGCCCGTTCGCCCTGACGCGGTCGCTCTCGGACGAGCAGATCGCCCGGCTGCACGCCACGATCCGCGAGGTCCTCACGGAGGCACTGGAGGCGTCCGCGGGCCGGCCGGCGGCTGAGCTCAAGGACGCCAAGCGTCGCGGCATGCGCGTGCACGGCCGCGCGGGCGAGGTGTGCGCCGTCTGCGGCGACGTCGTCCGCGAGGTGTCGTTCGCCGACTCGGCGCTCCAGTACTGCCCGACCTGCCAGACGGGCGGCAAGCCGCTCGCGGACCGCCGGATGTCCCGGCTGCTCAAGTAGCCCGCTCCCGGCCCTTCCCCCGGGCTGGCCCGCAGGTCGCGCACACCCCCGCACGTCGCCCCCCTCCCCCCCGCCCCCCCGCCGCAGGTCGCGCACACCCCGACACCCGGCTCACTCGTGCGGGGTCCGGGCGCCGCGATGCGCGCCGGACAGGGAGGCGCGGGCGCCGCGATGTGCGCCGGACAGGGAGGCGCGGGCGCCGTGATGTGCGCCGGAGGCGGAGGTCCACAGGTTCGGGCGGGGCGCCGGCCTCCACAGCGCGCCGTCGGCAGGCACCCGGCATGGACCGACCCCTGCTCGGCTGTGCGGGTGGACGACGACCCGTTCCTCGCGATCGAGGAGGTCGCGCGGCTCCGCGGCCGGCTCCGTCGCACCGACCTGGTGGCCGCGGGGCTCGCGGACCGCGAGATCGCCGGTGCCCTGCGCGCAGGCCGACTCGTCCGGGTCCGTCGGGACGCGTACCGGGTCGCCGAGCCCGGCGACCGGCACGCCGACCTCCGACTCCTTGCGCGCGCCGCGCTCGAGGACGGGGCCATCCTCGGCGGTCCGGCGGCGCTGCTCGTCCACGACCTGCCGCTCTTCGGGCGCCCGACGACCGTGCACGTGTGCGCCACCTCTCGCGGAGGACGTGGTGCACGCGCGGTCCGGGCCCGGATCGCGCGACCGCCCGACTCCCAGCTCGCCGAGCACGAGGGCCGCCTCGTGTCGGGCGTGGCGCGGGCCGTGCTCGACACAGCACGGCTCGACGGGCTCGTGGCCGGGGTCGTCGCTGCGGACGCCGCCCTGCGCCGGGGGGCGACGACCCCGGCCGAGCTTGCCGGCGTCGCCGCCACCATGGCGGGTCTTGCGGGCGTTGTCCGGGCGCGCCTGTGCTGCGACCTGGCTGACGCCCGGTCGGAGAGCCCTGGTGAGTCCTGGAGCGCCGTCGTGCTGCACCGCCACGGCCTGCCCCGCCCCGAGCGGCAGGAGGTGTTCCGCGACGCCCGCGGCTTCGTCGCGCGAGCCGACTTCTGGTGGCCGGGTCGACGCGTCGTCGGCCAGTTCGACGGACGCGTCAAGTACGGCCGCGCGAACCCCACCGGGCGCCCGCCCGAGGACGTGCTCTGGGCGGAGAAGCTGCGCGAGGACCGCCTGCGAGCACTCGGCCCGGTCGTGGCCCGCTGGACGACCGCCGACCTCCGGGCGCCCGGCCCGTGGATCGCCCGCCTCCGAGGGCTGTTGGCATGACGGCGCAGCCGGTCGGCGTCGGGCACCACGCGTCTGGCGTACCCGCCGACACGCGGCACGCCCACCGCC
>JAEZAR010000266.1 GCA_023430425.1 Actinomycetes bacterium
GGCCGAGAGCGTGCGTCTGCGCCCCGGCGGGGGCGGCGGCGGGGTCGGGCTCGGCTGCACGTGGAGAGTCTGCCCTCGGCGGGGGCCCTCGGGCCCGGGCCGCGTCGGGCGGCGGCGTCCGGAGGACCCCCGAGAACCCGGGAGAATCGGGTCCATGACGGCGACCGTGCAGGCCAAGGACGTCAGCGCCGCGTTCGGCGACCGGCTCCTCTTCGCCGGCGTCGACCTGGTGGTCGCGCCCGGCGACGTCGTCGGGCTGGTGGGCCCGAACGGGGCCGGCAAGTCGACGTTGCTGCGCGTGCTGGCCGGGCAGGTCCGCCCGGAGGCCGGCGAGGTGACGGTCTCGCCCCCCGACGCCGTGCTGGGCTTCCTCACGCAGGAGGTCGAGCGCCGGCCGGGGGAGACCGTCGCCGAGCACCTCGAGCGTCGGACCGGCGTCGGCGACGCGCACGCGGCGCTGGACGCCGCGGCGCACGCGCTCGCGGCGGGCGCCGGGCCGGAGGAGGCGGGCGGGGCCACCGACCCGGAGGAGCGCTACTCCGAGGCGCTCGAGCGGTGGCTGCGTCTCGGGGGCGCGGACTTCGAGGCCCGGCGGGACGCGGTCGCCGCGGACCTCGGCCTCGCCGTGGACCTCGACCTGCCGATGACGGCCCTCTCGGGCGGCGAGGCGGCCCGGGTCGGGCTCGCGACCCTGCTGCTGTCCCGGTACGACCTCTACCTGCTCGACGAGCCGACCAACGACCTCGACGCCCACGGGCTCGACCTGCTCGAGGACTTCGTGCGGCAGGCGAAGGCACCTGTCGTCGTCGTCAGCCACGACCGGGAGTTCCTCAGCCGCACGGTGACGTCCGTCGTCGAGATCGACCGGAGCCTGCAGCGGGTGCTCGTCTACGGCGGCTCCTACGACGCCTACCTCGAGGAGCGCTCGGTCACCCGGCGTCGGGCGCGGGAGGCGTACGAGGACTACGCGGCGCGGCGCGCGACGCTCGAGGCCCGGGCGCGGATGCAGCGCGCGTGGATGGCCAAGGGCGTGCGCAACGCCCGGCGCAAGGCGACCGACAACGACAAGATCGGCCGCCACCTGCGGGCGGAGACGTCGGAGAAGCAGGCGGCCAAGGCCCGGCAGACGGAGCGCGCGCTCGCCCGGCTGGAGGCCGTCGAGGAGCCCCGCAAGGAGTGGGCGCTGCAGATGTCCATCGCGACGGCGCCCCGCTCGGGCTCCGTCGTGGCGGTCGCGCGTGCCGCCGTCGTGCGGCGGGGCGGCTTCACGCTGGGCCCGGTCGACCTGCAGCTCGACTGGCAGGACCGCGTCGCGGTGACCGGGCCGAACGGGGCCGGCAAGTCCACGCTGCTCGGGCTGCTGCTCGGTCGCGTGGCACCGGACGAGGGCACGGCCGCGCTCGGCGCCGGGGTCATGGTGGGCGAGGTGGACCAGGCGCGTGCGGCGTTCGAGCGGGACGAACCGGTCGCCGCGGCGTTCGGCGCGCACGTGCCGGACTGGCCGACCGCGGACGTGCGCACCCTGCTCGCGAAGTTCGGGCTCGGGGCGCACCAGGTGGGCCGCTCCGCGGCGTCCCTCTCCCCGGGCGAGCGCACGCGCGCGGCCCTCGCGCTGCTCCAGGCGCGGGGGGTCAACCTCCTGGTGCTCGACGAGCCGACCAACCACCTCGACCTGCCCGCGATCGAGCAGCTCGAGGCGGCGCTGGACTCCTTCGGGGGCACGATCCTGCTCGTCACGCACGACCGCCGGATGCTCGAGACGGTGCGGCTGACGCGGCGGTGGCACGTCGAGTCGGGCCAGGTCGTCGAGGTCGACCCCGGCTGAGCACGAACCGTCGCGACGACCCGGGACGCCGCGGCTGCACCGACGCGACCCCGTCGACCGTGGCCGGGACCTCGCAGCGCTCCGTACCCTGCGGGGATGGCGCAGCTGCGGCCCGCCGCCGCTGCGTCGACCGGGCGCCGACGCGACGTCGGGCGCCCAGCGACGAGGAGGTGACCCGTGAGCGATCGCACGAAGGACGACGCCGGCCGCAGGCTCCTTGCGGGCGGCAACCCGCAGGTCCCCAAGGGCGACGGCGACGGACCGGTGCAGGAGTACGTCGCCGCCATGCCGGGCTGGAAGCGCGACGTCGGGCGGCGGCTCGACGCGCTCGTGACGGCGACGGTCCCCGGGGTGCGCAAGGCGGTCCGCTGGAACCAGCCGTACTACGGCGCCGGTGACGAGGGGTGGTTCCTGTCGTTCCGGTGCTACACCGCGTACGTGCAGGTCCAGCTCCTCAAGGGGACGTCGCTCGACCCCGTGCCGCCCAAGCCCTCGAAGCACGACGAGATCCGCTACCTCGACGTCCGCGAGGACGACGAGCTCGACGAGGAGCTGCTGCGGCGCTGGGTCGAGCAGTCGGCGCGGCTGCCCGGCGCCACCCTCTGACGGCACCCCGCTCGCCCCGTCCCGCCTCGCGGGCCCCCGGGGCCCGGGCCGGCGCGAGCGGTTAGCCTCGTCCGATGGAGGCGACCAGGCGGCACAACGTGCGCGTCTCGGGCGTCCCCGGCGCCCAGCCGATCGTCTTCGCCCACGGCTTCGGCTGCGACCAGCACATGTGGCGCCACGTCGCCCCCCGGTTCGAGGACGCGTTCACCGTCGTCACGTTCGACCACGTGGGCGCCGGCGGGTCCGACCTGGGCGCGTACGACCCGGTCCGGCACAGCACGCTGCGCGGCTACGCCGACGACGTCCTCGAGATCCTGCACGAGCTCGACCTGCGCGACGTCGTCCTCGTCGGCCACTCCGTGTCCGCGATGATCGGGGTGCTCGCCGCGGTCGCCGAGCCGGACCGGTTCGCCAGGCTCGTCCTGGTCGGCCCGTCGCCCCGCTACACCGACGACGGCGACGGCTATCGCGGCGGCTTCACGGAGGCCGACGTCGCCGAGCTGCTCGACTCCCTCGACAGCAACTACCTCGGCTGGTCCAGCGCGATGGCGCCGGTGATCATGGGCAACCCCGATCGCCCGGAGCTGGGCGCCGAGCTCACCGCGAGCTTCTGCCGCACCGACCCCGAGATCGCGCGCCGGTTCGCCCGCGTCACGTTCCTGTCGGACAACCGCGCGGACCTCGCCGCCGTCCGCGTCCCCACCCTCGTCCTGCAGTGCACCGACGACGTCATCGCACCGGTCGCCGTCGGGGAGTACGTGCGCGACGCGATCCCCGGCGCCGAGCTCGTCCTGCTGGCGGCGACCGGCCACTGCCCGAACCTGAGCGACCCCGAGGCGACGACCGCCGCGATCGGCGCGTTCGTCCGCCGCTGAGGGACGAGCCGTGCCCACCCCCGCACCCGACGCCCCTCGGCCCCCCGACGACCCGGAGCACCTGGTCGAGCACGCCCCGTTCGGGTACCTCGCCACGACCCCGGACGGGGTGATCGTCCGGGTCAACGCGACGTTCCTCGCCTGGACCGGCCACCGGCGGGACGACCTCGTGGGCCGCCGCCGGTTCATCGACCTGCTGCCGGTCGGCGGTCGGATCTACCACGAGACCCACTACGCGCCGACGCTGCGCATGCAGGGCAGCGCCCGGGAGATCGCGCTCGAGGTGGAGTGCGCCGACGGCCGGCGGCTGCCCGTGCTGGTGAACTCCGTCCTCGACCGCGCCCCCGACGGGACGCCGGTCGCGATCCGGACGGCGGTGCTCGACGCGACCGAGCGCCGGCGGTACGAGCAGGAGGTGCTCGCGGCCAAGCGCCGCGCCGAGGAGTCCGAGGCCCGCGCCGTCCGGCTCGCGCAGACGCTCCAGCAGACCCTCATCCCGCCGACGCCGCCCCACGTCCCCGGGCTGGACGTCGCCGCCGCGTACCGACCCGCCGGCGACGGCCGGCACGTCGGAGGGGACTTCTACGACGTGTTCCAGGTGGCGACCGACGACTGGGTGGTCGTGCTCGGGGACGTGCAGGGCAAGGGTGCGGAGGCAGCCGTCGTCACCGCGCTCGCGCGCTACACGGTCCGGGCCGCCTCCGTCGACCACGCCTCCCCGAGCGCCGTGCTGCACCGGCTGGACGCGGCGCTGCACGCGGCGGACACCGAGCGCTTCTGCACCGCGGTCCTGGTGCGCCTGCGCCGCGCCGACGGCGCGTGGCGGGCAGCTGTCGCGTGCGCGGGCCACCCGCTGCCGCTGCTGCGACGCCCGGGGCGGGCGCCGGTGCCGGTCGGCGCCTACGGGGCGCTCCTCGGCGTCCTGCCCGGGGCGTCGTTCGCCGACACCGAGGTCGTGCTGGCCCGCGGCGACGCGCTCGTCCTGTTCACCGACGGCGTCACCGATGGCCGCCGCGGCGACGACCTCTACGGTCCCACCCGCCTCCTCGCCGTCGTCGACGCCGAGCGGGGCACGGCGGCGGAGGTCACCGGGGCGATCCTCGCCGACGTCATGGCGTTCCAGTCGGGCGACGCCCGCGACGACATCGCCGTCGTGACGATCGCCGTGGCCTGACCGCCGCCCGTCGGCCGCCGGAAGCCCCTCGCGCGGCGGCGGCCCCGACGTGCGTCCTCACAGGTCGACGTCGACCTCCCGGCGGAGGTCCCGGTCGGGGTCGAGCACGAAGAACCGCGACACCACGGCGTGGTAGAGCCGTAGGTGGGCCGGTGGGACGACGCGCTCGGTCGTCCATCGCCCGAGGCCTTCCGCGCGGGCCTGCCGATCGACCACGCCGAGGCACCGCTCGCGGTCGGCCTCCGGCACCTCCTCGGCGGTCGCCTCGGCGTACACGGCCCGGGTCCGCCCGTGCGCCGGCACGGGCGTCTCGAAGACGACGAAGCCCACGGCGGGCCGCTCCGCGATGCTGCGCGAGTGGCGCGCCTGCGGCCACGACGCCCAGACGAACTCCCTGCCCTCCCGGGCGAACCAGACGGGTGTCGGCCAGGGGTTGCCCGCGGCGTCGGCCGTCGCGAGGACGAGGTACCGGCCGGCGTCGACGACCTGGCGTACCAGCTCGGCGTCGTCGTGCGCGGACGGGTCATCGGACGGGCGCGTGGGCATGGCGGCCTCCTGGGGCGACGACTCGGCGCCCGCTCGCGTGCGGCGGGCTCGAGGGAACGACCGGCCGGAGCGGCAGGACTGATCGGTACGCTCCCGGTGCGCCGATGACTTCCGGCCCGGTCGGGAGTCTCCACGTGCACGGACGTTCCTCTCCCGACTCTGAGGAGGCACGGTGAAGCTCCTGCTCACGTCGGGCGGCGTGACGAACCCGAGCATCCACGCGGCGCTCGTGCGGCTCCTCGGCAAGCCGATCACCGAGTGCCACGCGCTCTGCATCCCGACGGCGCAGTGGGGTCACCCCATGTGCGGCCCGGCGTCGGTGCGCGGCCTCGTCGCCGCAGGGCCGGGGTGGGAGCACCTGACGGGCCTGGGCTGGGCGTCGCTCGGCGTCCTCGAGCTCACCGCCCTGCCCACCATCGGCGCCGAGCGGTGGGTGCCGTGGGTCCGGGCGGCCGACGTGCTCCTGGTCGACGGCGGCGACGCCACCTACCTGTGCCACTGGATGCGCGAGTCCGGGCTCGCCGACCTGCTGCCCTCGCTGCCCGAGACGGTCTGGGTGGGCGTGAGCGCCGGCAGCATGGTGATGACGCCTCGCATCGGGGCGTACTTCGTCGAGTGGCCGTCCGCGCCGGACGACCGGACCCTGGGCGTCGTCGACTTCGCGATCTTCCCGCACCTGGACGCCTTCCCGACGAACACCCTGGCCGACGCCGAGCGGTGGGCCGCCGACGTCGGGCTCCCTGCGTACGCCATCGACGAGCAGACGGCCATCACCGTCACCGGCGGCTCCGTCGAGGTGGTCTCCGAGGGGCGCTGGACGACGCTCAGCTGACGCCGTCGGCGGCGAGCGCCTCGGTGAGCAGCGCGACCAGGGCCTCGAGCTGGACGTCCGTGGACGACGCCCCGTCCTCCTCGCCGGCACCGTCCAGCGCCCGCGCCGCCAGACCCGACTTGGCGTCGATGAGCTCGGCGATCGTGGCGTCGATGGTCTGGGCGGCGATGACCCGCCACGCGGTCACGGGCTCGGACTGACCGATCCGGTGGACCCGGTCGATGGCCTGGGTCTGCTCGGCGTCGGTCCACGAGAGCTCGGCGAGCACCAGGTTCGAGGCGACCTGGAGGTTGATCCCGACCCCCGCGGCGAGCAGCGAGCACACCGCGATCGCCACGTCGGGGTCGTCGGTGAACTCGGCGATGTTCCGTTCGCGCACCCGGGTCGTCTGGTCGCCGCGGATCGAGGCGAACCGGATGCCGCGGTCGGCGAAGGCCCGCTCGGCCTCGTCCATGACGTCGACGTGCTTGGCGAAGAAGACCACCTTGCCGACGTTGCGGGCGAGCTGGGCGGCGTAGTCGGCCGCCAGGCCCGCCTTGGCCTGGCCGATCCGACGCACCATCGTGAACACGTTGTCGCCCTTGGCCTTCGAGCTCGAGTCCTTGAGCTCGGCCGCGGCGACCCGGCGGGCGAGCGCGACGTCGATCCCGACGACGTCGGCGCCGTCGGCGCGCGCCGCGAGCGCCGAGCGGTAGCGCCGGACGAGCCGAGCCGCGAGCGCCGCCTCGGACGCGCGGATCGAGCGGCCGACCGCCCCGTCGAGCTCGACCGGCAGGTCGGCCACCCGGCGGGCCGGGATGTCGGCCGCGACGTCGACCTTGCGGCGCCGCACGATGCCCATGTCGATCACGGCGGCCCGGGCGGCGGCGGCGAACCCGCGGTCCGCCGGGGTCAGGCCGGTGTCCTCGAGCGCCGTCATCAGCGCACCGCGCGGCATGGTGTCGTCGATCCACCCGAGGTACTGCCAGATCGCGCGGAAGTCCTCGATGTCGTTGATGAGCGGGGTGCCGGTGAGGGCCATGAGGAGCGGACGCGCCGTGCGCGTGCGGATCCGCTCGGCGAGGGCGAGCACGTTCTGCGAGCGCTGGGAGGCCTTGTTCTTGATGAAGTGCGCCTCGTCGACGACCATCCCCCGGAAGCCGTGGTCGCCGAGCCAGCCGACGTGCCGGTCGAGGATCTCGTAGTTGACGATGACGACGTCCGCGAAGGCGTCCACCCGCTCGCCATCGCCGTGCACGACCGTCGCCCGACGCTGCGGCGTCCACATCCCGACCTCGTGCGCCCAGTTCGTCTTGACCACGTTCGGCACGACCACGAGCAGCGGGAACGCGTCCGCCGCCTGCGCGGCGAGCAGCGCCTGGGCGGTCTTGCCGAGGCCGGGCTCGTCGGCGAGCAGGAACGTGCGGTGCCCCCGCGCGGCCGCGGCCACGACCCGGGTCTGGTGCGGCATGAGCTCCCGGCCCGGCGGGACCGTCACCGAGCGGGCGGCGAGCGAGTCGTCCTCGGGCAGCGGCATGCACGCGGGTGCGCCGGGGCCGGCGACCTCGAAGCTCCGGAAGAGCGGCTCGAGCAGCTCCCAGCCGGCCAGCCGGCGCGCCCGGGCCGCCATCCGCTCGGCCGCGGCCTCGAAGTCGGGGGCGAGGAACGGGTTGGCGAGCTGGCGCGAGATCACCGACTGCGGGACGACCCGCCGCTCGCCGGTCCCGGTGGGGGCCGGCCCCCCGGTGGGGGCCGAGAACGGCGAGGTCGCCGCCCCGGTGA
>JAEZAR010000281.1 GCA_023430425.1 Actinomycetes bacterium
TGTTGGGTTAGGAGTCGAACAGGACGCCCGGCTCAAATTGCGAAGACGGAGGGGGCGCAGGGGCGCGCCGGACTTCGTGCAAGTCACCCCCTCGGAGTGGCCGGTGGCGCTCAGCGCATTTCGCCCCACATGCGAAGAAGCGATTCGACGATGCCAGACGCGGCCTCGACTTCCAGTGAACCATTGCCGACCCAAGTCTCGTAGCCGCCCAGCTCATGTTGGTTGATCGGCGACAAGTAGCCAAAATAGCCGTTGGCGAAAGATATCGTGAACGCCTGCTGGAAGGGCGATCGCGTTTTCAGTTCCAGGCCGATCTCCACCAGGACCTCCGCAGGAATCGCCGCCACTCCCAGGTCGCCGATGCGCAGCGTTTGAATGGGCACGCGCTGAAACTCTGGCGCGGCCGCGCCAAGGAGAATGCGCCGTGCATAGTCGCCTTCCTGGGAATGCCATGCCGCTTCCTCGCGGTCTTTCGCCAACACTTCCCTGGCGTAGGCAAACATCTCGGCCGTCGGCTTCCTTGGCTTCATCGAAAGCTCTTCGTAGCGCGCATCCAGCTTCACCCAGTCATGGTACGTGAGATTCTCGAGCGCGCCATGGACGTGGTCGGCCACGCTCTTTGCCACACGATTAATCTGCTCATAGGGTGCCCGCGGCTCGCGGGGCTGGCGAAAATCGATGTTATTGATATCGCCGCTCGTTCCATTCGACATGATGCCGACAAACGTTTCATCGGCACCCTCACCTTTCAGCCGCTCTCCGATCTCCTGATCAAAAACCGCGAAGTAATCTCCCGAGATCGTCTGAAGGGGAACACCCCCGACATAATGAAGGGAGTAGTTGGCGAAAAGTGCCAGCGGCTTTCCGCGGAGGGTCTGTACGCTTAAGAAGGCAATTTCGGCGTCAGTGGGAGCGGCGGGGGCGATCAACTCAGGCGAACCGGCGGTGGGGTTCATGCGCACCAGGTCGACGCCCCCAAACGGGTTGCGTCGCATCAACTCCGATTTCACGTACCACCGGCGGTTGAAAACATGCTCCGGCGCCCTCGCGCTGCCCCAGCCAATGCGGGCCGGCTCCAGCCGGTTGATCGCCGCCTCCACCGCGTCGGCGATGCGGTTGGCGAGGAGTTCTTGGTACGACGTCAGCACGGTGACGGGAGCAGCATAACCATCAATATACTCTTCACCGGTGTTGCCCGCCGCGCCCCTCGAGGTCGGGGCCGAGTGGGTGTGGGTTGCCGCCACGAGAAGGTGACTCGCGGGCAATCCTGTCCGTGTCATCACCCGGCGCCTCGCTTCGTCGCAGACCAGTTGGGACAAGCCGAGGTTATCGCATACGACGAAGGCAAGGCGACTCGCTCCATCATCAAGCACCAGCGCCCGCACAAGCAATGGATCATGGATGTCCGTGGCTGGCCTCGGTACAAAGGAAAGTCCGATCAGCATGCTTCCCAGTGGAGGCGTGATGTCGGCCCGCGCGGCGCCAGCCCGGAACAATTGGCCCGTCCCCTCACCCGCCAGCCCAGGCACGCCTGCGAACAGGCATGCACTTGCGATCAAGACTTTGAGACCATGCGCGGCGGAAACGAAGGGGAGGCCGCGCGCTTGGATGCGGCGCGAAATCGGCCGGAAAAGCTTTCTATGCATGCTTGGGTCGTTGGTTGTATAGTCCACACGGCTTTCCTGCTTGCGCTGCCGGAGGGTCTCCGTCGTCCGGGCGGACGGGCGAGTGGAGCAAAAGCTGCGCAAGAAGGGCGGGGCGAGAGCAACGCCGTAATCGATTAAATCATAACGTTGTCAAGGCGATTAATCTGAATAATCTGGAGCTAAGCGAGCCCGTTGCGCGGTTCCTCCGTCCGAAAACCAGGAGCAGATACGCGGTAAGGGCATGCCACCTAACATTAGACCGCCGTTAATATTCGCTTAATTCACTTGCCATGTTTTCCGATTGATTTCGAACTAGCTCGTTTTTATCCAGCCTGCACCCCGCACCCATGCTTGATCGTATTCGCCCCGGGACCCGCCGCCTGAAGCTGTTCCCCTTGCGTGCCGCCCTTTCCCGGACCCGCTGTTTGCCGCCGGTCATCCTATTGTTTTGGGCACCTCTTCCATCACTCCCCGCCGAGTCGCGCATCGACGGGGTCGACGTGCCTGTCGCGACGATTCCGCTCTTCAACGGCGAAGACTTGGAAAATTTCTACATCTGGATACCGGGCACCGCTCGAAGCGATCCGGACCAGGTATTTTCCGTTGTGCACCAGATTGATGGTGCGCCGGCAATCCGGGCGAGCGGACAGCATTTCGGCGGACTCGTGACGAAGCGCGCGTACGCGGACTACAAGCTGGTCGTCGAGTTTCGCTGGGGCCTTGTCACCTGGGATCCCCGCCGCACCAAAGCAATGGACTCGGGCATACTGCTTCATTGCACCGGGGAAGACGGCAATGCCGACGCCGCCTTCACGTCCCCATGGATACGGTCCGTCGAATACCAGATGATTGAAGGGGGCACCGGGGACCTCATCCTCCTACGCGGCTTCGAACGCACCCACCGCGATCGCCTTGCCACGCGTTTGACTTCTCCAGTGATCCCCGGGACGCGCAACTGGGATCCCGAAGGCACGCCCGTCGAGTTTGAAGGCGGGCGCATCAACTGGCAGCACCGCGATCCGTCGTGGAGAGACGAGCTCGGCTATCGTGGAGCGCTGGATGTCGAAAAACCGAAAGGCGACTGGAACCTAATCGAGATCATCTGCCGCAACGACACCTTGGAGTACTTTTTGAACGGCGTGCGCGTCAACGGAGGCACCAATAGCCAGCTCACGTCGGGCAGGATCATGTTTCAGTCCGAGGGTGCAGAGGTGTTCTTTCGCCGGATCGAGCTGCATCCCCTTCCTTGACCACCGCGCCGCCGCATCGTTCTGACGTGGCCTCGCCGTGCCCGCAGCCCACCCGGACGTCTTAAACTCCGGCAATGGACGGATCGCACGAAGCACTGTCTGCCGAAACCACTGCATTCGGCACCCCTGTTACACTTGCCCACATCGATGAAGAAGATCTCCCGCCTGCCTCTTTCCGCCGCGGCAATTTTCGTCTGCCTCGGATCCACCACCTTGGTCGCTTCGGCAGATTCGCGGGCGAAAGCCCTCCCACCCGCGGAAGCGCTCGCCGCCTTCCATCTGGAGCCAGGCCTGACCATTGAGCTGGTCGCGGCAGAACCACTGGTAGTCGACCCCGTGGCCTTCGCCTTCGACGAACATCGACGGATGTACGTGGTGGAGAACCGCGGGTACCCGGATCCCATCGGAGGATCCGCCAACGCCGCCCCTCCGATGCTCGGACGGATCGCCCTGCTCGAGGATGCCGATGGAGACGGCAGCTATGACCGCCGGACAGACTTTGCGGAGGGGCTCTCCTATCCCAATGGCATTCTTCCCTGGCGGGGCGGCGTCTTCGTGACCTGTTCTCCGGACATCTACTATCTAAAGGATCTCGATGGAGATGGCGTAGCCGATCTGCGTCAGGTCGTTCTGACCGGTTTCGATGCGACACGCACGACCCAGATCCGCATGAGCCATCCCACTTTGGGCCTCGACGGCTGGGTTTACGTGACCAGCGGTCTCGCGGGAGGGAATGTAACATCCCCGGCGCATCCTGAGCGCCCAGCGGTTTCATTTTCTCCGGCCGACGGACGATTCCACCCCGACACCTTTGAATTCCAAACCACCGGCGGGCGCGGCCAGTTCGGCATGACAATAGATCCCTTCGGACGCCGCTTCGTCACTTCCAACCGGCACCCGGTGATGCATGTCGTTCTCGAACCGTGGCAGCTTCGGCGCAATCCGTTCCTGGCATTTGGAGATTCCGTGCAGAATGTCTCGCCGGTCGATGCGGAAGCCAAGGTTTACCCCGTGAGCAATGCGGTGGTCACTGCGGAGTTCATTCCGGAAATGATGAGTACGACGCATGTCGGCACGTTCACTTCGGCCTGCAGTGCCTTGGTGTTCAACGGCACTGGGCTGTCCGATTCTCACTGCGGCAACGTTTTCATCTGCGAACCGGCGCAGAATCTGGTGCAACGCCAGATCCTCGAACCGCACGGAGCTTCCTTCCGCTCGCAACCTGCCTATACTGACCGGGAGTTCCTTGCCTCCACCGATGAATGGTTTCGGCCGGTGTTTCTCGGTCATGGTCCCGATGGCTCGCTCTACGTGGCGGACATGCATCGCCGCGTGATCGATCATCCGCAGTACGTTCCGGAAGAGTCGCGCGGATCGCTCGATTTTGCCGGCGGGGGAGGCGAGGGCCGGATCTATCGGATCCGAAAAGACGGCAGCCGCGCCTTCACTCCGGTCTCGCGGATAACCTCCACCGCCGAGCTCGCGATCACCCTGGACTCCCGGGAGGAATGGCAGCGGGACACCGCCCATCGGCTGCTCCTCGAGCGCAGGGACGCCGCCGCGGTGCCGGTGCTGGCGCGGACCTTCGCGGAAAGCCCTGCGCCGGAAGCCCGCGCGCGGGCCTTGTGGCTCCTGCATGCGCACGGGGCACTGACTGCGGAGCACGTTCGCATCGGCCTCGCGGACAGCGCGGCCGGCGTGCGGGAACAGGCGATCTTGCTGGCCGGACGGGTATTCGCGGAGGAGCCGGCGATCATTGATACCGTCGCCGCCATGGCTGCAGATGCGGATGCTCGCGTGCGCTTCAACAGCGCCCTGGTGCTGGGCTCGATCGAAGGCGGGCCGGTGCTCAAAGCCCTGGCCGGACTGGCCGCCCGGGATGGCGGCGATCGCTGGCTGCGCGCCGCGGTGCTGAGCGGAATCGGTGAACGCACGCCCGCGTTCCTGCGAGAACTCCGAATGCAGCAGCAACGAAATCCGGAAGCTTATGCGGCTGTGATGCAGGATCTCGGCCGCTTGTTTGGCACCGGAGCGTCCCTGGCTGAAGCCCGATCTCTCC
>JAEZAR010000309.1 GCA_023430425.1 Actinomycetes bacterium
CGAGCAGCGCCACGACGAGGACCGCCAGGAGCGCGACGCCGGCCTCGCGGGTCACCGGTGACCCCGGGTGACCCGCGCGGTACCGGTGCCCCCGGCGCCGGGCGCCTCGCGCTCGACCAGCGCGCCGTCGAGGACGGTGGGGCGCCCGCGCAGGAACGTGGCGACGACCCGGCCCGAGAGCTCCCGACCGGCGTACGGGGTGTTGCGGGCGAGGCTCGCGAGCCCGGCGGGGTCGACGGTCCACCGCGCGGCCGGGTCGACGAGGACGAGGTTCGCCGGCTCCCCCGGGGCGATCGGCCGGCCCTGGGCCGCCGGGCCGGAGTCGACCCGGCCGATCCGGGCCGGCGCCGACGACATCACGCGTGCCACGCCGGCCCAGTCCATCCGGCCCGGGTCCACCATGAGGGTCTGCACCACCGAGAGCGCCGTCTCGAGCCCGAGCATCCCGAACGCGCCGGCGGCCCACTCGCAGTCCTTGTCCTCGCGCGAGTGCGGCGCGTGGTCGGTGCCGACCGTGTCGATGGTCCCGTCGGCGAGCCCGGCCCGCAGCGCCTCGGCGTCCTCGGCCGTCCGCAGCGGGGGGTTGACCTTGTAGAGCGGGTCGTAGGTGCGCGCCAGGTCGTCCGTGAGCATGAGGTGGTGCGGAGTGGCCTCGGCGGTCACCGCGATGCCGCGCGACTTCGCCCACCGGATCAGGTCGACCGACCCGGCGGTCGAGACGTGCAGGACGTGCAGGCGCGAGCCCACGTGCTCCGCGAGCAGCACGTCCCGGGCGACGATCGCCTCCTCGGCCACCGCGGGCCAGCCCGCGAGCCCGACCTCCGCCGACACGGCGCCCTCGTGCATCTGCGCCCCCGCCGTCAGGCGCGGCTCCTGCGCGTGCTGGGCGATCACGCCGTCGAACGCCTTGACGTACTCCAGCGCCCGCCGCATGAGGACCGGGTCGTGGACGCAGTGGCCGTCGTCGGAGAACACGCGTACCCGCGCGGCCGAGTGCGCCATCGCGGCGAGCTCGGCGAGCTGGGTGCCGGCGAGCGCGACGCTCACGGCGCCCACGGGGTGCACGTCGGCCCAGCCGGCGTCGCGACCGAGGCGCCACACCTGCTCGACGACGCCGGCCGTGTCCGCCACCGGGGACGTGTTCGCCATCGCGTGCACGGCCGTGTACCCGCCGAGGGCGGCCGCCCGGGTCCCGGTCTCGACCGTCTCGGCGTCCTCCCGGCCCGGCTCGCGCAGGTGGGTGTGCAGGTCGACGAGCCCCGGCAGAACCACGAGGCCGTCGCCGTCGACCAGGGTGACCCCGGACGTCCCGGCGGCCCGGGACGCGTCGCGGCCGAGGGCAGTGACCCGCCCCTCGCTGACGAGGACGTCGGTCCGTGCTCCGCCGAGCGGGGCGACCCCGCGCAGCAACCAGCTCTCGCTCATCGGGTGCCCCTCTCCCCCGCCAGCAGGTGGTACAGCACCGCCATGCGCACCGCGACGCCGTTGGCCACCTGCTCGACGATCACGGCGCGCGGCGAGTCGGCGGCGTCCGCCGAGATCTCCAGGCCCCGGTTCATCGGACCCGGGTGCATGACGATCGCCTGCTCCCCGAGCATCCCGAGGCGCCGCGCGTCGAGGCCGTAGGCCCGGGTGTACTCCAGCGCGCTCGGGAAGAACCCGGTCGCCGCCGCGGCACCCCCGGCCTGGCCCGTCGGCGGGCCGCCCATCCGCTCCCGCTGGACGCGGAGCATCATGACCGCGTCGGGGCGACCCTCGGCGAGCACCTCGTCCAGGTGGTACGAGGTGGCGCAGGCCCAGGTGTCGACCCCGACCGGGAGCAGCGTGGGCGGCGCCACCAGCGTCACCCGGGCGCCCAGGGTGCCGAGCAGGTCCACGTTCGACCGCGCCACGCGCGAGTGCAGGACGTCCCCGACGATCGCGACGTGCAGCCCGGCGAGGTCGCGCCCGGTGCCGGCCTCGCCCGCGCCGACCAGGTGCTGGCGGATCGTGAAGGCGTCGAGCAGGGCCTGCGTCGGGTGCTGGTGCGTCCCGTCGCCCGCGTTGACGACGGCCGAGCCCACCCACCCGGCGTGCGCGAGCCGGTGCGGCGCCCCCGAGGCCTGGTGGCGCACGACGACGGCGTCGGCCCCCATCGCCTGCAGCGTGAGCGCGGTGTCCTTGAGCGACTCGCCCTTGGACACGCTGGAGCCCTTGGCGGCGAAGTTGATGACGTCGGCGGAGAGCCGCTTGGCGGCGGTCTCGAACGAGATCCGGGTCCGCGTGGAGTCCTCGAAGAACAGGTTGACCACGGTGCGCCCGCGCAGCGTCGGGAGCTTCTTCATCTCCCGCTCCTGGGTGGCCGCCATGCCGACCGCCGTGTCCAGCAGGGCGACCGCGGTGGCGCGGTCGAGGTCCGCGGCGCTGAGCAGGTGCCTCACCGGGCCTCCCCGTCGGATCGCTCGGCCCCGTCGGCCGGCGGCCGCGCGACGAGGACGCTGTCCGCGTCGTCGACCTCGACCAGCCTCACGCGCACCTGCTCGCCGATCGCGGTCGGCAGGTTCTTGCCCACGTAGTCCGCGCGGATCGGCAGCTCGCGGTGGCCCCGGTCGACGAGCACCGCCAGCTGGACGAGGCGCGGCCGGCCGAGGTCGGCCACGGCGTCGAGTGCGGCGCGGATCGTCCGCCCGGAGAACAGGACGTCGTCGACGAGGACGACGACCCGGTCGTCGACGTCGGCCAGCCCCGCGGGCAGCTCCGTGCGCCCGATGGCGCGCGTCGGGTGCCGCCGCAGGTCGTCGCGGTGCATGGTGACGTCGAGGGAGCCGGCGAGCCGGTCGGCGTCGGCGCCCGGCTCCACCGCGGCGATGCGGGCCGCGAGCCGGCGCGCCAGGGGCAGGCCGCGGGTCGGGATGCCGAGGAGCACGAGGTCCGTCGCGCCCTTGTTCCGCTCGAGGATCTCGTGGGCGATCCGGGTCAGCGCGCGGGAGATGTCTCCGGCGGAGAGCACCTCGGTGCCGCGGGGGCCGGGGACGGGAGCGCCCGGCTGCGCGTCGCCTGTGGCAGGAGCCACCAGGACCTCCTTCCCCGCCTCACGGGACGGGCGTTAAAGGATGTCGGTCGCCCCGCACAGTACTGCACCGGCGACCGTCCGACCGCTGCCTTCCACGAGCCGGGCGGGGGCACCCGTCCGGGCGCCGGGCCGACC
>JAEZAR010000039.1 GCA_023430425.1 Actinomycetes bacterium
GCCCCTCGCAGCACTCCACGGTGGTGGTCTTGCCGGCGCCGTTCGGGCCGAGCAGCGCGGTGACCTCGCCGGCGGGGGCGAGGAGGTCGAGGCCGTCGACGGCGGCGCGCCCGGCGTAGCGCTTGACCAGGCCGGACACCTCGACGGCGGGCGCGGGGGGCATCGCCAGGCAGTCTAGGTGTCCGCGCCAGGTGAGGGTGACCTTCGTTGCGGGGAACGATTTCGGCAACGACAATGTTGCCAATATCGACGCCGGGCGACCCTGTCGCACGTCCCACGTCCGGGCCCGCGCCCGGGCCCACGACCGGGTCCACGTCCGGCGCAGACCGAGTCCGGACGGGACCACCCGTCGTCGTCCCGCCCACCCAGCCGGAGGAGGAGTGCCGTGACCGTGCCCGTGCGGGTAACCGCCCCCTCCGCCTCGACGGTCGAGGCCCCCGAGGAGGACGGCACGACGACGCGGCAGCGGATCCTGCGCCTCGTCGTCGAGGAGGGCCCCGTCTCGGTGGTGCAGCTCGCCACCGACCTCGAGCTGACCGCGGCCGGGGTGCGCCGGCACGTGTCGGCCATGCTCGCCGCCGGCGAGGTGGCCGAGCACGAGGTGCCGACGGGTGCCCCCGGCCGGCGTCGGGGGCGTCCCGCCCGCCACTACGTCGCCACCGCGCGCGGCCAGGCCGCCCTGTCCGACGCGTACTCCGACCTCGCCGGCGAGGCGCTGGCGTTCCTCGCGAGGATCGGGGGCGAGGAGGCGGTGCGGGAGTTCGCGCGCCAGCGCGTCCTGGACATGCACAGCCACCACGGCGACGCGGTGACGCTCGCCGACGGTGTCGCCGAGCGTCTCGCGGTCCTCGCTGACCGCCTGTCCGGCGACGGCTTCGCGGCCTCCGTCCGGCCCCTGCCCGGCGGGCGGGCCGTCCAGCTGTGCCAGGGGCACTGCCCGGTGCAGGCGGTGGCCACCCGCTACCCCCAGCTGTGCGAGGCGGAGACCGCGCTCTTCTCGGAGCTGCTCGGCGTCCACGTCCAGCGCCTCGCCACCCTCGCGAGCGGCGGGCACGCGTGCACGACGCACGTCCCGCTCGCCGACCCCCGAACGACACCACCTGCCGCGACCACGGAGGGAACCCCATGACGGCACCGACCGAGACGAACGAGGCAGTGACCAGCGCCCCGACGAGCGACGCCGAGATCATCGCGTCGATCGGCTCCTACGGCTACGGCTGGCACGACTCCGACGTCGCCGGCGCGTCCGCGCGGCGCGGCCTGGACGAGGACGTCGTCCGGGACATCTCGCGCCTCAAGTCCGAGCCCGAGTGGATGCTGCGGACCCGGCTCAAGTCGCTGCGCCTCTTCGAGAAGAAGCCGATGCCGACGTGGGGGGCCGACCTGTCGGGCATCGACTTCGACAACATCAAGTACTTCGTGCGCTCGACCGAGAAGCAGGCGAGCCGCTGGGAGGACCTCCCGGAGGACATCCGCACCACCTACGACCGCCTGGGCATCCCCGAGGCCGAGAAGCAGCGCCTCGTCGCCGGCGTCGCCGCGCAGTACGAGTCCGAGGTCGTCTACCACCAGATCCGCGAGGACCTGGAGGAGCAGGGCGTCATCTTCCTCGACACCGACACGGGCCTGCGCGAGCACCCCGAGATCTTCGAGCAGTACTTCGGGTCGGTCGTCCCGCCGGGCGACAACAAGTTCGCCGCGCTCAACACGGCCGTCTGGTCCGGCGGGTCCTTCGTCTACGTGCCGCCGGGCGTGCACGTGGAGATCCCGCTCCAGGCCTACTTCCGGATCAACACCGAGAACATGGGCCAGTTCGAGCGGACGCTGATCATCGCGGACGAGGGCTCCTACGTGCACTACGTCGAGGGCTGCACGGCACCCATCTACTCCAGCGACTCGCTGCACTCCGCGGTGGTCGAGATCATCGTGAAGAAGAACGCCCGCGTGCGGTACACGACGATCCAGAACTGGTCGAACAACGTCTACAACCTCGTCACCAAGCGCTCCACGGTGGCCGAGGGCGGCACCATGGAGTGGGTCGACGGGAACATCGGGTCCAAGGTGACCATGAAGTACCCGGCGATCTACCTCATGGGCGAGCACGCCAAGGGCGAGACGCTCTCGATCGCGTTCGCGGGCGAGGGCCAGCACCAGGACGCGGGCGCCAAGATGGTCCACGCCGCGCCGCGCACCTCGAGCTCGATCATCTCCAAGTCGGTCGCGCGCGGCGGCGGCCGCACCTCCTACCGCGGCCTCGTCCAGGTGCTCGAGGGCTCGGAGCACTCGGCCTCGAACGTCCTGTGCGACGCGCTGCTCGTCGACCAGGTCTCGCGGTCGGACACGTACCCGTACGTCGACGTCCGCGAGGACGACGTGTCGATGGGGCACGAGGCGACGGTCTCGCGCGTGAGCGAGGACCAGCTCTTCTACCTCATGTCGCGCGGGATGCCCGAGACCGAGGCGATGGCGATGATCGTGCGCGGCTTCGTCGAGCCGATCGCGCGCGAGCTGCCCATGGAGTACGCGCTGGAGCTCAACCGCCTCATCGAGCTGCAGATGGAAGGGTCCGTCGGCTGATGACGCCAGGCACGACGACGCCCGCAGCCACGACCGACCCGACGGAGACCCCCGTGACCACCGACCTGTCCACCGACCACTCGCGGGCCCGGGCCGACGCCGCGCACACCCACGGCCGCGGCGGCGTCCCGCAGGCGTCGCGCGCCGAGCGGCGCACGTCGTTCGACCTCGCCGACTTCCCCGTGCCCACCGGGCGCGAGGAGGAGTGGCGGTTCTCCCCGCTGGACCGCCTGACGCCGCTCCTGGACGTCCCGGGCGAGGGGCTGGCCGGCGTCGGCGTCCGCGTGACGGTCGTCAACCCGCCCGAGGTGGCCGTCGAGATCGTCGAGCGCGACGACCCCCGCCTGGGCAGCGCGGGTCGCCCGGGCGACCGGACCGCCGCAGCGGCCTGGGCGTCCTTCCGGGAGGCGACGGTGCTCACGGTCGGCCGCGAGGCGGTCGCGTCGGCGCCGACGAGCGTGCGGGTCGAGGGCATCCCGGGTCACGACGACGCCGCCGCGGTGCACCTGCTCGTGCACGCCTTGCCGCTGTCGGAGGCCGTCGTCGTGCTCGACCACGTCGGGCCCGCTGCCCTCGGGGAGACCGTCGAGGTCGTCGCGGAGGAGGGCGCCCACGTCACGCTCGTCTCGATCCAGGACTGGGACGCGGGGTCCGTCCACGCCGGCGCGCACCGCGTCCGGCTGGCGCGGGACGCCGTCGTCAAGCACGTCGTCGTCACGCTCGGCGGCGACGTCGTCCGCATCACCCCCGACGTGGAGTTCACCGGCGAGGGCGGGGAGTTCACCGGCGTCGGGCTGTACTTCGCCGACGCCGGCCAGCACCAGGAGCACCGGCTCTTCGTCGACCACGCCGTCCCGTCGTGCCGGTCGCGCGTGGCGTACAAGGGCGCGCTCCAGGGGGCCGGCGCCCACGCCGTCTGGGTCGGCGACGTGCTCATCCGGGCGGTCGCGGAGGGCACCGACACCTACGAGCTCAACCGGAACCTCGTGCTCACCGACGGCGCGCGCGCCGACTCGGTGCCGAACCTGGAGATCGAGACGGGGGTCATCGAGGGTGCCGGTCACGCCTCCGCCACCGGCCGGTTCGACGACGAGCAGCTCTTCTACCTGCGGGCCCGCGGCATCCCCGAGGAGGATGCCCGGCGCCTCGTCGTGCGCGGCTTCTTCGCCGAGCTGATCGGCGAGATCGGGGTGCCCGAGGTCGAGGAGCGTCTCATCGCCGCCATCGAGGGGGAGCTCGAGCGCACGATGACCGCGCTCGCGACGGCGTCCGGGGCCGAGGCACCGCAGGGCCCGGTCGGCGTGCCGGGCACCGTGACCGACGCCGAGACGACCGACGTCTCGGCCGCGAATCCGGTGCACGACCCCGCCGGCGTGGCGGCCCCGGAGCAGGGGGGCCGGCTGTGACGGCGCAGCTCGCGTGCTACACCGCCGACGTCCCCGAGGGGACGGCGATGCGGGTGGAGCTGGACGGTCCGGACGGCGCGCCTGTCGAGGTGGCGATCGTCCGCGACGAGGACGGCCAGTTCCATGCGATCTCCGACATCTGCAGCCACGGCCAGGTGTCCCTGTCCGACGGCGAGGTGGAGGGCGCGACGATCGAGTGCTGGCTGCACGGGTCGACCTTCGACCTGCGCACCGGCAAGCCGCTCGCGCTGCCGGCCACCCGCCCCGTGCCCGTGTACCCCGTGACCCTCGACGGCGACCGTGTCCTGGTCGACGTCGACGTGACCCTGTGAAGCCGAGGAGAGACATGTCCACGCTCGAGATCCGCGACCTGCACGTCAGCGTCGAGACCAAGGAGGGCTCCAAGCCCATCCTCCGTGGCGTCGACCTGACGGTGTCGGCCGGGCAGACCCACGCGATCATGGGCCCGAACGGGTCCGGCAAGTCGACCCTCGCGTACTCCCTCGCCGGGCACCCCAAGTACGAGATCACCGCCGGCACCGTGACCCTCGACGGCGAGGACGTCCTCGCGATGTCCGTCGACGAGCGGGCGCGAGCGGGCATGTTCCTCGCCATGCAGTACCCCGTCGAGGTGCCCGGCGTCTCCGTGTCGAACTTCCTGCGCACGGCGAAGACGGCGATCGACGGCCAGGCCCCCGCGCTGCGGCACTGGGTCAAGGACGTCCGCACCGCCATGGAGCAGCTGCGGATGGACCCGACCTTCGCCGACCGCAACGTCAACGAGGGATTCTCGGGCGGGGAGAAGAAGCGCCACGAGATCCTGCAGATGGAGCTCCTGCGCCCGCGCATCGCGATCCTCGACGAGACGGACTCCGGTCTCGACGTCGACGCGCTGCGCGTCGTCTCCGAGGGCGTCAACCGCGTCCGGGCCACCGGTGAGGTCGGGGTCCTGCTCATCACGCACTACACGCGGATCCTGCGGTACATCGAGCCGGACTTCGTGCACGTCTTCGTCGACGGGCGGATCGCCGAGGAGGGCGGCCCCGAGCTCGCCGAGCGCCTCGAGGCCGAGGGTTACGACCGCTACCTCACGACGGCCTGAGCGACCGCTCGGGTCGCCCGCGCACGTCGGAGGAGGGGAAGGAGGGCGCCATGACCACCATGCTGGACCCGAGGTCGTCGGGCGCGGCCCTGTCGGCGCGCGAGCTCGCGGCCGTCCGGGCGGACTTCCCGCTGCTGCGGCGGACCGTGCGCGGGGGGCGTCCGCTCGTGTACCTCGACTCGGCCGCGACGTCGCAGAAGCCTGACGTGGTCATCGACGCCGAGCTCGAGTTCTACAGCGAGCGCAACGCCGCGGTGCACCGCGGCGCCCACCAGCTGGCCGAGGAGGCGACGGACGCGTTCGAGGCCGCGCGGGCCGACGTCGCGGCGCTGGTCGGCGCGGACCCGGGCGAGATCGTGTGGACGACGAACGCGACGGCGGGGATCAACCTCGTCGCGTACGCGATGTCGAACGCGACGGCGGGGCGCGGGGGAGCGGCGGCCCGCCGGTTCGCGCTCGCCCCGGGCGACGAGATCGTCGTGACGGAGGCCGAGCACCACGCGAACCTCGTGCCGTGGCAGGAGCTCGCGGCACGGACGGGGGCGACGCTGCGGTGGATCGGCGTCGCCGACGACGGCCGGCTGCGGACCGAGGAGCTCGGCGACGTCGTCGGCGAGCGCACCAGGGTGCTCGCCTTCGCCCACGTGTCCAACGTGACGGGCGCCCTCGCGGACGTCGGCGCGTTCGTCGCGCGGGCCCGCGAGGTCGGGGCGCTGACCGTGCTCGACGCCTGCCAGAGCGTGCCGCACGTGCCCGTCGACCTGCGCGCCCTGGGCGTGGACCTGGCCGTGCTCTCGGGGCACAAGATGTACGGGCCGACGGGCGTCGGTGCGCTCTACGGGCGCCGGGAGCTGCTGGAGGCCATGCCTCCCGTGCCGACCGGGGGCTCGATGGTCGAGGTCGTCACCATGGAGGCCACCACCTATGCGCCGCCACCCCAGCGGTTCGAGGCGGGGTCGCAGATGGTCGCCCAGGCGGTGGGCATGGGCGCCGCCGCGCGGTACCTGCGCGAGCTCGGGATGGGCGCGGTCGCGGCGCACGAGGCGGAGATGACGCGGCTGCTCCTCGAGGCGGTGGCGGACGTGCCCGGCGTCCGCGTGCTGGGCCCGACCGACGCGCGGGACCGGCTCGCGCTCGTCTCCTTCGCCGTCGACGGAGTCCACGCCCACGACGTGGGCCAGGTGCTCGACGACGCGGGCGTCGCCGTCCGGGTGGGTCACCACTGCGCGCAGCCGCTGCACCGCCGGTTCGGCGTCGCGGCGTCGGCGCGCGCGTCGGCGGCCGTGCACACGACGGCCGGGGAGGTCGCGGCGTTCGGTGCCGCCCTCGCGACGGTGCGGCCCTTCTTCGGCATCGGGGGTGCCGCATGAGCGGCGCGATGGAGCAGCTGTACCAGCAGCTGATCATCGACCACGCGAAGGACCCCCACGGCAAGGGCCTGGCGGAGGGGCACGCGGCGGAGTCGTTCCAGGTCAACCCCACCTGCGGCGACGAGGTGCGCCTGCGCGTCCACCTCGCCGACGACGGCAGCCTCGCGCGCGTGAGCTGGTCCGGCCAGGGCTGCTCGATCTCCCAGGCGTCGACGTCGGTGATGGCCGAGCTGGTCGAGGGGCGGACGGTCGGCGACGTCGAGGCGCTCGGCGAGGACTTCAAGGCCCTGCTGCACACGCGCGGTGAGGGCCTGCACGACGACGTCGTCGAGGACCGCCTCGGGGACGCGACGGCCTTCACCGGCGTCGGGCGCTACCCCGCGCGCATCAAGTGCGCGCTCCTGGGATGGATGGCCCTGCGCGACGCGTTGGTCCAGGCAGGCGCGACGGGTACGGGCGCGAGCGGCGCCGCGGGCGCCCCGAGCACCACGGGCACCACGAGCACCACGAGCACGGAGGAGGCGTGATGAGCGCACAGGCCACGAGCACACCGAACGCCGCGGACGTCGAGGAGGCGCTGCGTGACGTCATCGACCCCGAGCTCGGGATCAACGTCGTCGACCTCGGTCTGGTCTACGGCGTGGCGGTCGACCCGAACAACCACGTCGTCATCGACATGACGCTCACGTCGGCGGCCTGCCCCCTGACCGACGTCATCGAGGACCAGGCCGGTCAGGCCCTGGAGGGCCTGGTCGACGGGTTCCGCATCAACTGGGTGTGGATGCCGCCGTGGGGGCCGGAGCGGATCACCCCGGACGGCCGCGACCAGCTGCGGGCGCTCGGTTTCAACGTCTGACGACCGCGCCCGGGCCCCGGAGGCGCCGGGACGTCGCTGTCAGAGCTGGTCGGTGGCGAAGGTGTCGCAGGCCTGCAGCGAGCCCTCGTTGTAGCCGACCGTGAACCAGTGCTGCCGCTGCTCGCTCGAGCCGTGCGTCCAGGTGTCCGGGTTCACGCCGCCGCCCGACTGGGCCTGGATGTGGTCGTCGCCGACCGCCTCGGCCGCCGACAGCGCGTCGGCGAGCTGCTCGGGGGTGATCGGCTCGATCCGCTGCCGCGCGCCCGTCTGCTCGTTGGTGACGGTGACCCCCGTGGCGTTGCCGACGAACATCCCCGCGTAGCAGTCGGCCTGGAGCTCGACGCGCACCGCGTCGGAGTCCGCGCCGGTCCCCTGACGGTTCGCCCGCTCCATGACGCCGGTGACGTTCTGGATGTGGTGGCCGTACTCGTGCGCGGTGACGTAGATCTCCGCGAGCGGTCCACCGGACGCCCCGAACCGGCTGGAGAGCAGGTCGAAGAACGTCAGGTCCATGTAGATGCCCTGGTCGGGCGGGCAGTAGAACGGCCCGGTGGCCGACGACGCCTGGCCGCACCCGGTGCTGACGCCCCCGGAGAACGAGGTGACGTCGGGCAGCGGGAGCTCGCCCTGGGACGCGAAGACCTCCGTCCAGTACTCGTCGAGGAACTGCACGGTCGCCGAGAGCCGGCAGTCGCGCTGCTCGTTGGCCTGCTCGACGGTGCACTCCGCGATCGTGCCCGCCTGGCCGCCGGGGGCCGCACCGCCGCCGCCGCCCCCGCCCTCCAGCTGCTCCAGGGCGGGACCGACGTCCACCCCGGTGAACTGGTAGATCAGGAACCCGATGATGCCGAGGATGCCGACTCCGCCCCCCGCGACCGCGCCCTTGTGGCTGCGGACGCGCCCGCCCTCGAAGCTGCCCTCACCGCCGAACGTCATGTGATCACGGTAGGGCCGGCCGGGTGCGCGCGCCCGACGACGCTCAGTCGCCCAGACCGCGCGCGGCCAGCGCGTCACCGACCAGCCGCGCCCGGCCGACGGTGCGGACGGCGAACGGCACCAGGTGCGCCCGGGCGGAGCGCTCGAGCCCCCGGGCGCG
>JAEZAR010000318.1 GCA_023430425.1 Actinomycetes bacterium
GTGGTCACCCGTGCCGCGCGGCGCGACATGCGGGCGCCGATCACGGCCACCACGTCGCCCAGCGGCACGACGCCGGTGAGCGCCGCGAGCCCGGCGAGCAGGGCGGCGTTCGGCAGGGGACGGCCGAGGTGGGTGAGCGCGAGCTCGGTCGCGGGGACCGCGACGACGTGCCCCGCCGGCAGGGCAGCGACCTGCGGCCCGAGGCCCAGCACCTCGGGTGCGTAGGCGGTGTTGAGCAGCAGGTGCCCGCCCGGGCGCAGGCCGGCGAGCACGTCCGTCGCGCCCATCACGCTGACGTCGCGGACCACCACCACGTGCGGGTCCGGCGACAGCAGGTCCCCGGCGTCGGCGGCGTCGCCGACACGGCAGCAGCAGACCAGGGGCGCGCCCGTGCGCTGGGCACCGGTGGAGTAGGCGTGCGCGACCCGGCCGGCCCGGCCGACCGCCGACGCGAGCCCCTCGGCGAGCGCGAGAACCCCCTGGCCGCCGCGGCCGTGGAACCGAACGCCCACCACGTCGCTGCGCGCGCGCACGACGGCGTCGGTCACGTCCACCGCGGTGACCTCCTGCCTGCCCCTCGTACCCTTTGTCTAGACCTCGCGTGCCGCCGGCGCGAGGGACCAACGTCGCGCGGGCCGCCCGCGCCGCCCGGCCGTCAGACGACCCGCTGCCCCACCGGCACCAGCTGGCGCAGCACCCGCGGCACGCGCGCCTCGACCGTCCCGATCAGCTCGGGCACCCGGGCGGCCGGCACCGGCCGGCCCAGGCCGAAGCCCTGCGCCGCGTCGCACCCCATGTCCCGCAGGACCATCAGGGTCGCGTCGTCCTCCACGCCCTCCGCGACCACCGTCATGCCGAGGTTGCGGGCCAGCTCGATCGTGGACCGCACGATCGCCGCGCTCGGCCCGTCCTCGACCACGCCCATCACGAACGACCTGTCGATCTTCAGCCGCTGGACCGGCAGCCGCTGCAGGTACGCCAGCGAGGAGTACCCCGTCCCGTAGTCGTCCACGCTCAGCACCACGCCCAGGTGGGCCAGGCCCCGCAGGACGCCGAGCGAGCGCTCCGGGTCGACCATCGCCATCGTCTCGGTGATCTCGAGCTCCAGGGACCCCGGCTCGAGGCCGTGCCGGCCGAGCACGTCACCGACGCGGGCGACGGTCTCCGGGTCCAGCAGGTCGTGGGCCGAGAGGTTGACCGAGACCGCCAGGTCCCGACCCTCGGCGCGCCACTCGGCGGCCTGGGCGAGGGCCCGGTCGAGCACGTAGCGGGTGAGCGGGCGGATGAGCCCGGTGCGCTCGGCGGCCGGCACGAACGCCGCCGGCGGGAGCAGCCCGTGCACCGGGTGCTGCCAGCGCACCAGCGCCTCCACGCTGCGCACCCGACCGGTGCTCACCTCGACCTGCGGCTGGAAGTGCACGACGACCTGCCCGGCGGCCAGGGCGGCGGGCAGCTCCGTCGCCAGGTGCGGCGTCAGCGCGCCGTCGGAGGACATCCGGCCCGAGTACCGGGCCACCCGGTCGGAGCGGGCGCGGGCCGCGACCAGCGCGACGTCGGCCCGCTGGAGCAGCTCGTCGACGTCGGCGCCGTCGTCCGGCGCCACGACCACCCCCACCAGCGCGTCGACGGTGACCTCGACCTCGGAGACGGTGAACGGCGTCGCGAGCGCGGCCCGGATCCGGGTCGCCCACGCGAGGGCGTCGGTGTCGTCCGCGTCCACCTCGACCAGGACCGCGAAGGCCTCGCCGCCCATGCGGGCCGCGATGCCCTCGTCGCCGACGCACGCCCGCAGGCGCTCCGCGGCCGCGCGCAGCAGTCCGTCGCCGATGCGGTACCCGAGGGTGTCCGCGATCTCGGTGCAGCGGTCGAGGCCGACGAGCACGACCGCGACCCGGCTGCCCTCCCCCGCGGCACCGAGGCGCATGCGCAGCGCGGCCGCGAACGCGACGCCGTTGGCGAGCCCGGTCAGGCTGTCCGTCCCCGCGAGGCGGCGCAGGGCCGCTGACTGCTCGCGCATCCTGTGCGCGACGACCACCAGGCGCACGCAGACGAGCGCGATGACCGCGACGGAGGCGACCCCGACGGCGAGCACGTCCGGCTCGCGACCGAGGGCGACCTCGGCGAGCAGGACCGCCGGCAGGGCGAGGGCGATGACGCCGAGCGTGGTGACCTGTGCGACGTTGAGGTGCTCGGGCTCGCGGACCTCGAGGGGGGCACGTCCGAAGGTCGCCATCGACGGGTGCACGAACGCGGCGCCGAGGAGCAGGTAGGCCAGGAGCCACCAGCCGTCGACGAGGTGCGGCGTCTCCGCGACCGCGGGCACCCGGACGGCCACGTTGCGCAGCACGTCCCCGACCAGCACGGCGCAGAACGCGAGGCCCACCAGACGCAGCGCCGTGCGAGTGCCCGCCTCGACCCGGGCCAGGTGCGCGACGCGGACGACGAGGACGGCGTCGAACACCATGTACGCGAGGTCCACGACGAGGTCGGGCGAGGCCTGGCCGGCGTCGGCCCAGGCAGGGGCCACGAAGGCCACGAAGAAGACGAGCGCGACCACGGTTCCGACGATGAGCGCGTCGAGGATCGCCTCGACGTAGCCGCGCGCGATCCGCCGTCGGGAGATCCCGACCAGGCCCGCCACCAGGAGCGCGTAGCCCACCAGGTAGAAGACGTCGGCCCACGGCGGGAACGAGGCGCCCAGGCCGATGTCGGAGGCGAGGGCCCAGGCCGCGTCGCCGAGGAGCCAGGTGCCCAGGCCCGCGACGAGCAGGCACCAGGGGCGGCGGGGCACCGGTCGGTGGCGGACGACGGCGACGACCCCGAGCCCGTACGCGCCGGCGGCCACCGCGACGTAGTTGAGGTCGTGGACGACGCCGAGGGGCAGCGCGAGGTGGCCGACGGCCAGCAGCCCGCCGACCACGTACCACCACCGCGCCAGGGCAGTCATCCGTGCGTCACCTCGTGCTCATCGGTCGCGGGGGCGACCGGCTCAAGTGGTGGGGCCACCCGAGGGCTCGTTCCGGGTCGGGTCACGTCAGAGCATCCGCTGCCCCACCGGCACCGCCTGGCGCAGCACCCGCGGCACGCGCTCCTCGATGGTCGCCACGAGCTCGGGGACGCGCTCGGCCGGCACCGGCCGGCCCAGGCCGAAGCCCTGCGCCGCGTCGCAGCTCATGTCCCGCAGGATCATCAGGGTCGCGTCGTCCTCCACGCCCTCCGCGACCACCGTCATGCCGAGGTTGCGGGCCAGCTCGATCGTGGACCGCACGATCGCCGCGCTCGGCCCGTCCTGGACCACGCCCATCACGAACGACCTGTCGATCTTCAGCCGCTGGACCGGCAGCCGCTGCAGGTACGCCAGCGAGGAGTACCCCGTCCCGTAGTCGTCCACGCTCAGCACCACACCGATGCTCGCGAGCGACTCGAGCACCTGCAGAGACCGGTTCGGGTCGACCATGGCCATGGTCTCGGTGATCTCGAGCTCCAGGGACGCGGTCTCGATGCCGTGCCGGGCGAGCGCCTCGCGGACGTCCCCGACGAAGCCGGGGTCCAGGAGGTCGCGCACGGACAGGTTCACCGAGACGGCGAGCTCGCGGCCCTGCGCCCGCCAGAGCGCGGCCTGGGCGAGGGCCCGGTCGAGCACGTGCAGGGTGAGCGGGCGGATCAGCCCGGTGCGCTCGGCCGCGGGGATGAACGCGACCGGCGGGAGCAGCCCGTGCACCGGGTGCTGCCAGCGCACCAGCGCCTCGACGGTGCGGACCCGGCCGGTGCCCACCTCGACCTGCGGCTGGTAGTGCACGACGATCTCGCCGTTCTCCAGCGCAGCCGACAGCTCGGTCATCAGGTGGGGCGTCAGCGCGCCGTCGGAGGACATCCGGCCCGAGTACCGCGCGACCCGCTCGGGGCGGTTGCGGGCGGCGGACAGCGCGACGTCGGCCCGCTGGAGCAGCTCGTCGGGGTCCGTGCCGTCGTCCGGCCCGACGGCGACCCCCACCAGGGCGTCCACCGACACGCTGACGTCGGAGAGCGTGAAGGGCGCCGTGAGCTCGGTGCGCAGGTGGGCGGCGGAGGTGATGGTGCCCTCCGCGCAGGTGACCGAGTGGACGACGATCCCGAAGGCGTCGCCCCCGATCCGCGCCACGAGGCCGCCCTCGCCCACGACCGACCGCATCCGCTCGGCAGCCGCCCGCAGCAGCTCGTCGCCGACGCGGTGCCCCAGGGTGTCGTTGATCTCGGTGAACCGGTCGAGGACCACGAGGAGCACGGCCACGGGGCGCCCGTCACCCGCGGCGAGGCGCTCGGAGACCTCGGTGGAGAAGCGGCGCCGGTTGGGCAGCCCGGTGACGACGTCCGCCTCGGCCAGCTCGGCGAGCCGCTGGGCCTGGGCGATGATGTGCCGGGTCATGACGGTCATCCGGAGCAGGGCGAGCACGATGATCAGGCAGCCGCCGACGGCGAGCTCGACGGAGTCCGGGTCCTCCCCGGCCAGTCGCTGCACCAGCGCCGTCCCGGGGAGGGCGAGCAGGGCGGCGCAGAGCACGGCCAGCTTCGCCGAGCTCTCGCGGTAGTCGAGCGCCCGCACGGGCTGCCGCTCGGCTGCGTGGGCCATCGAGGGGTGCTGGGCGGCGAACGCGACGAGCAGGTACCCGGTGAGCCAGAGCCACTCGACGTTGCGCCCGTTCTCCCCCACCCAGGGCAGCAGGGCGGCGGCCTGGAAGAGGACGTCCGCGGCGAGCGTGGCGGCGAACCCCAGGCCCAGCATGCGCAGCGAGGTGGACCGGAAGCGGGTGTCGCCGGCGAGGAAGGCGAGCAGGAGCAGCAGGACGACGTCCGCCACCGGGTACGCCGCCGCGACGAGCGCCGCGAAGAAGTCAGTCTCGGGCGACTCGAACGCCGGCCCGATGGAGATCACCCACATGATCGTGAACGCCACGGTGCCCACGAGGAGCGAGTCGACGACGGCTGTCGCGTCGCTGTCGGGGTTGCGCGCCTTGATGAGCCGGTACAGGCCCACGCTGAAGAGCGGGTAGGCGGCGAGGTAGACGGCGTCCGCCACGCTGGGGAACGGCTCGATCCGCAGGACGTGGTCGAAGAGGGTCCACAGGACGTCGCCGCCGACCCACGCCGCGAGGCCCGCGGCGAAGAGCAGCCACGGGCCCCGGTTGGGCGGCCGGCGACGGGTCACGCCGCCGACGGTCAGCAGGACTGCGCTCAACCCGAAGACGACGTACACGACGTCGCGGACGACGCCGGAGGGCAGGAACGCGTGGCCGGCGACGACGCAGGCGCCGACGGCGAACCACGACCACGGGACCGTCCCGGCGCGCGTCCTCACACCAGGGCCATCGGCTGGTGTTACGCGCGAGTGAAGCGCGGACGGGGGTGACGGTGCCCCCGGGGCGGGTGAAAGGGGTCGAAACTTTCGCCGCACCGCCGATCGATGGCCCCGGACTAGAGGCCGCCGACCATCCGCACCACGACGTCGTCGACCAGGAACGTGCCGGTGGGGCCTCCTGACGCGGTCACGATCGTCATGCTCACGCCGTCGCCGAGCTCGACGGGGAACGTCCCCACCACCTGCGTCCAGCCGTCCGGGCCGGCGGGTCCGACCCCGGTGATGAACCACTCGGTGCCCTCCGGCCGGCGCCGCTCGAGCTCGAGCCAGATCTCGTGCGGCTCGACCCCCTCGGCGGTGCGGACCCACGCCGAGAGCTCGTAGACCGCGTCGCCCGGGAGCCGGTCGGTCAGGTCGATGGTCATCCCCTCGCCCCGGTCCGACCTGTCGTCGACGCGCACCGCGTACGTCGAGCCCCGTCCGGGGCTGGTGACGCGCACCGTCGGCACCCCGATGAACGGGCGCGGGGCCCAGCCCTGCAGGGTGCCGTCCTCGAAGCCGAACGCGAGCACGGCCGACCCGTCGCCCGGATCACCAGGGTCGCCGGGGTCGTCCGGGTCGCCGGGGTCGTCGGGCGGGTCGAGCGGGCGGAAGCACCTCTCCACGCCGGCCAGCGGCGCCGTCGCACGGAAGCCCTTGTAGTCCCAGCGGGTGACCCACACGTCGAGGTAGGCGCCCATCTCCCAGAACAGGGCCAGGCCCAGGTCCGCGCAGATCCGCGGCTCGGTCCCCACGGCGGCGGTCGCATGGCCGGCGAGCTCCACACCCACCTTCCCGTAGACGCCGACGCGGTCGAGGTAGCCCACCTGGACGACGGGCCCGGCGGAGACCTTGACCGTGACCTCGCCGGAGAGGTCGAGCTCGACGGGGTCGGCCGAGCCGGACCTGATCTCGCGCAGGTTGCCGGCGGCGTCGGTCTCGAACCCGCTCATGACGTACAGCCGCTGGCTCGCCTCGATGGCGATCCCGGCGCTGACCTCGAGCTCGATCGACGGGGCGACCGACAGGGTCGCCCCCGTGACGCCCAGCGGGGTGACGCTCTTGTGGCTGTTCTGCCAGGCCGGCGCGATCCGGCACGTCGCGGCCGCGGACAGTTCTCCGGACAGCGACAGGACCGGCTGCGCGGACACCCACACGCTCACGTACGGGCTGGACCACAGCGAGCCCGCCCGGGCCACGAAGTTCGCCCTGACGTTCTCGAACGCGATCTCCGCGGCCAGGGTGCCGGTGTCGGCGATCACCCTGCCGTCGTCGTCGCGGCAGTCGAGCAGGGCCGGGGTCGCCGCGCGTGCCGCCAGCCCGCCCGCAGCGGCGGTGAGGTCGGCCGCACGTGCCAGCGCGCCGGGGGCGGCGCCGCCCGCGACGACGGCGGGGACCCCCTCGACCGGACCGGTGTAGGAGACCTGCAGGTCGTCGAAGACCTGGTCCGCGGCAACGGGGGCCAGGGTGAGCGTCGTCGTGCCGTCGCTCTCGGCGGTGACGGTCTCCACCAGGCCGCTGACGCCCTGCGGCTGGCCCGGCGTCCCGGGCGGCACCAGGTACGGCGTGCCGACGCCGGGGACGTCCGCGCCGGGCGCGAGGACCACCGTCGCCGACCAGTCCGCCTGGCCGGTGGGCGTGCCGGCGTCGTCGAGCGGGAGGCCACTGGTGGTCACCACCTGCGCGACCTCGCCGGCCGTCGCCGCCTCGGCGTCGTCGGTGAGGGTGTACTCCAGCGACTGCGCCATCGGCTGGTCGGCGGTGAGGTAGCCGACCAGGTCGGCGACCAGGTGCACGGACCCCCCGGCGGGCTGGTCGGTGTAGAAGGCGACCTCGCCGTTGGTGGGCAGCCCGACCACCACGAGGTTGGGGATGTCCCGACCGGGGACGTAGTTGAGGGACGAGGCGTTCGGCGGCGTCGGCGCGGCGGTGCCCGCATCGCTGGGGAACACGCGCAGGTTGCCGCCGGTGCCCGGGCCGACCGCCGTCACGTTGAGGACGACCGCCGTCGCGTCGGCGGGCACCTGGCCGACCCCTGCCACCGGCAGCCGGCGGACGCCGCCGGCGGCGACGGCCCCGGGGGGCCCGCCGGTCGCGGTGGCGGGACGGGTGTCGAGGACGCGGGTCGGCGTCACGGGCACGTACCCGCTCCCCGGCGAGATCCAGCCCGTCACGTCGAGGACCACGTGCACCGCGCCCCCGGAGTCGGAGTACAGGCTGATCCGTCCGGCGTCGGAGAGCCCGACGACCGCGGCGTTCGCCTTGTCCCGCCCGGGCGCGTAGTTGACGGTCGAGGAGTTCGGCACCGCCCCGCCCGCCGGGTACACCCGCAGGTTGCCGATGCCCCCGACGCCGGTCACGGTCACGTTCACCAGGACGGCGACGGCGTCCGCCGGTACGCCCGCGCGGCCCGCGACGTCGACCGTCACGGCCTGGCGGGACGGGAGGGGGCCGACGACGTCGCCGACGTGGTGGGCACCGTTGCGCGTGTCGAGGAGGCGGGTGGCGGTCTGCGTGGTGACGCCCGAGGTCGGCAGCGTGTACCCGGTGACGTCCAGGATCACGCCGGCACCGGCCGCGCCGCTGGTGGAGTAGCAGATCCGGCCGCCCTCCGGCAGGGCGACGAAGGCGGCGTTCGCGACGTCGGCGCCGGGCTCGAAGTTGACGGTGGACGCCAGGGGCGCCGGTGTGGCGCCGGTGCCGTCGGCGTCGGGGTAGACGACCACGTAGCCGGGCCCGCTGGGACGGACGGTGGTGACGTTGAGGACCACGCCCGAGGCGCCCGCCGGGATCCCGGCGCTGCCCACCGCGGCCACGCAGCGCACCGCGCCCGCGGGGACCGCGCGGTCGTCGACCAGTCGGGTGGGGGTGATGCTCACGACGTCGGTGTAGGCGTAGGTGGCCACCTCGACGCTGGTGCCGCCCGCGCCGGTCACGAGGACGGGGACCACGCCGGACCCGGCCGGGGCCGTGACGGCGAGCTCGGTGTCGGAGACGGCCACCAGATCCGTGCCGCTCGCGGTGCCGAACGTGACAGCCGTCGCCCCGGTGAAGCCGGTGCCGTGCACCCGCACGCGCGTCCCGCCCAGGACCGGGCCGGAGGCGGGCACGGCCCCGGCGACGACCGGGGTCGTGGCGGCGGCCGCGGACGCCAGACCGGGCGCGCGCCCCGCCACGGC
>JAEZAR010000329.1 GCA_023430425.1 Actinomycetes bacterium
CGCGGTGGACGTCCCGGTGCGCCTGCCCCGCACGCGCGACGTCGCGGGCGGTGGGTGGCGGCGTGGCCCGCCCGAGGTCCGGTTCGCCTGACCCTGCGCGCTCCGGCGCGCCCCAGCGATCCCGGAGACCCCATGTCCGCCACCACCACGTCCTCGTCCCCACCCTCGGCCGCCCAGTCCCGCCCGCCCGCCCGCGCGTGGGTGCCCTGGGCGGCCACGGCCACGCGTCTTCTCCTCGGCGGCGTCATGCTCGCCGCCGGTGCCGTCAAGGTCGGCGACCTCGACGGCAGCGTCTGGGCGGTCCGCGCCTACGACCTGCTGCCCGTCGGGCTCGCCGAGGTCGTCGGCCGCGTGCTCCCGTTCGCCGAGGTCCTCCTCGGCATGCTGCTCGTCACCGGCCTGCTCACCCGCTGGGCGGCCGCCGGCACGGCGTTCCTCATGCTCGGGTTCTCGGTCGGCATCGCGTCCGCGTGGGCGCGCGGGCTGGCGATCGACTGCGGCTGCTTCGGCGGCGGCGGGCCGATCGACCCGGAGGACGTCTCCTACCTGCCCGACCTGCTCCGTGACGGAGCACTTCTCGCCCTCGCCGCGCTCCTCGCGTGGCGTCCCACCTCGCGCCTGTCGCTCGACGGCGCCCTCGGCGCCGGCGCGCTGCCGGCGGACGAGCCCGAAAGGAGCACCGATGTCCGCGACTGACCGCCCCACCAAGGCGCCGAGCAAGTCCCAGCGCCGCGAGGAGGCCCGCCTCGAGGCGCTGCGCCTGCGAGAGGAGCAGGCGCGCGCGGCCCGGCGCAAGCGCACGGTCGCGCTCGCCGCGGCGGGTGCCGTCCTGCTCGCCTTCGTCGTCCTCGTCGTGGTGATCCTCAGCCAGGGCGACGACGACGCCGTCCCCGCGGCGGAGCAGGTCCAGCCGACCTTCGCCGCCGACGGCGGCGGTGGCCTGGTGCTCGACGCCGACGGCGTCGTGACCCCGCCCGAGGACGCCGGTCCCGAGTGGCCGGTCGGCGCGTTCGACGACGCGGTCGTCGTGACCGTCTACTCCGACCCGATCTGCCCGTGGTGCGCGGTCTTCGAGGAGGTCGCCACCCCGGTGCTGGACGAGATGCGGCTCGCGGGCGACGTCGTGATCGACCACCGCTTCGTCGGCAACCTCGACGAGTACTCGAGCGGCACCCGGTACTCCACCCGCGCCGCGCAGGCCATCTACACGGTCGCGCAGGAGGCTCCCGGGTCGGTGACCGCGTTCATCGAGGCGATCTTCGCCGCGCAGCCCGCGGAGGGGACGGCCGGGCTCAGCGACGAGCAGATCCAGGACGTCGCTCGGGAGGCCGGGGTGCCCGACGCCGCGGTCGAGGCGATCGCGGAGGGTCGCTTCGCGTGGTGGGTCGGCGAGGTGACGGAGGCCGCCCGCGACGCGCACGACGGGCGCCTGGGCACGCCGTCGGTGTGGCTGGACGGCGAGCAGCTCGACCCGTCGGTGGACTGGCGCGTCGAGGAGACGCTGCGCGGCGCGATCGAGGACGCCCGCGGCTGACGGGCCCTGGCAGACTGGCGCCGGGCGGTGCGGACCCCCACCCCCCCGCCCCCTGCCCCCCCCCATAGCTCAGTGGTAGAGCACCCGCCTTGTAAGCGGACGGTCGTCGGTTCGAATCCGACAGGCGGCTCCACCCCGCCGCGCATTTGCCCCTGCGCGGGCCCGTGAACGACCGGGAGAATGTCGCGCGGACCACGCCCTGTGCGCCGAACGGGTGACCAACGTCCCTGGTCAACGCCCGGGCGGCCCCCGGAGAGGGTGAAATCGACGCACGCGTGCGGGTGAAGCGCGGTCCGGTGTCCGAATTGTTCTCCGGACCTGCTCCACACTCTGTGCTGTCCCGACGACGTGGTTGCGCTCCCCACGCAGTCGCCGAGCCGGGGCAGCCGGCCCCCACCGGCTACCACCCCCCAGCGCGGGCCACCCACCCGCACCCGACAGAAGGACACTCCCATGGCTTCCACGCGCCGCAAGGCCGCCGCCGTCGCGATCGCGATCATCGGTGTCGCCGGCCTCTCCCTCGCCTCCGCCGCCCAGCTCACCATCGGCACCGCGTCCCTCGGCGCCGGCTCCGTGACGATCGACGCGCCGTGCGACGGCAACGGCGTCGGCGTGAGCTTCACGACCGCGTACAACACCACCTCGAACGCCTACGATGCGAGCGCCGTCTCCATCACCGGCATCGACACCACGAACTGCGCCGGCCAGACGCTCCGCGTGACGGTCGAGGACCTCACCAACGGCACCGTCCTCGTCAACGACGTCACCACGACCGTCGACGCCGCCACCGAGGCCTTCGACTTCGTCGACGTGTCGGCCGAGGTGGACCTCAACGTCGCGGTCGTCATCCACAGCTGATCCGCACCCATCCGTCGTGATCGTGGTCGCCAGTGAGGGGACCGGGCAGGACGGCGCGGGTCTGCCGCGCCGCCTGCTCGGCCTCGCCACGAGCGCCGTCTGGCTGGTCGGCGCGGTCGTCGTCGGCTGGTTGCTCTGGCCCAGCTCGCTGGGCGGGTGCACCACCCTGACGATCGTCTCCGGCGAGTCGATGGAGCCCACCTACTACACCGGGGACCTCGTGGTCTCCCGGTGCGGGGACGTGGCGGTCGGCGACGTGGTCGTCTACCACCCGCCCGACGTGGGCGGCGCACGGGTGATCCACCGGGTCGTCGACGGCGACGCCGACGGGTGGGTCGTCCAGGGCGACAACAACGACTTCCTCGACCCCTGGCGGCCGACGGCCGACGACATCATCGGCCGGGCGGTGCTCCACCTGCCGCAGGTCGGGAAGTTCGCCGCGATCCTCCTCAGCCCGCTGACCTGGCTCTCCCTCCTCGTGATCGCCCTCGCCGTCGTGGTCTGGCCCGGTCGGGCCGCCCCGGACGACGCGGACGACGCGGAGAAGGACGACCAGGACGCTCCGGCGGGCGAGGCGTCGGAGGACACGTCCCACGGCACGGACGCCGGCCAGGACGACGGCACGGTCGAGGGGACCGAGGTGGTCCCGGCCGAGCCGGCCGCCCCCGTCGGCGCCTGAGCCATCGGCCCCACCCGGGCCTCTCACCACACCCCACCCTTTCGGACCCGCCCGCACGAGCCGCGCGAAGGAGGTGCCGCGATGCCCGCACGACTGCGCGGCGCCGTCGAGTCGTCGCGGCGTGCCCTGCGGCGTCGCGTGCCGCGCCGGCGCGCCGTGCTCGG
>JAEZAR010000348.1 GCA_023430425.1 Actinomycetes bacterium
GACGACGGGCACGGCGCCGGAGGGCGTGCGCAGGTCGTCCGGCAGCACCATCGTCCCGACGCCCCGGGTGGTGAAGACCTCGGTGAGCACGGAGTGCGCCTGCCGTCCGTCCACGACGTGCGCCTGCGGCACGCCGCCTCGGACCGCGCGCAGGCACGCCTCCATCTTCGGCACCATGCCCGACTCGAGGTCCGGCAGCAGCCGCGCGAGCGCCGAGACCCGGATCTGCCGGGCGAGCGAGGTCCGGTCGGGCCAGCGCGTGTACAGGCCCTCGACGTCGGTGAGGATGATGAGCTTGCGCGCCCCCAGCGCGACCGCGAGCGCGGCGGCGGCCGTGTCCGCGTTGACGTTGAGCACCTGGGTGGCGTCGTCGATGTCCGGCGCGACGGTCGAGACGACGGGGATCCTCCCGGCGTCGAGCAGGTCGCGGACGGCGCGCGGGTCGACCTCGACCACGTCGCCCACGTGCCCGACGTCCACGGGCCGGCCGTCGACGACGGCGGTGCGCCGGCGCGCCCGCAGCAGCCCGCCGTCCTCACCCGACATCCCGACGGCGAAGGGCCCGTGGGCGTTGATGAGCCCGACGAGCTCGCGCGACACCTGGCCGGTGAGCACCATCCGGACGACGTCCATGCTCTCGGGCGTCGTGACGCGCAGGCCGCCGCGGAACTCGCTGGAGATGCCGAGCCGCGCGAGCATCGTGGAGATCTGCGGGCCCCCGCCGTGCACCACCACCGGGTGCAGGCCGACGAGCCGCAGGAAGACCATGTCCTCGGCGAAGGCACGCTTGAGGTCGTCGTCGACCATCGCGTTCCCGCCGTACTTGACGACGAAGAGCGCGCCGTGGAACCGCTCGAGCCACGGCAGGGCCTCGACGAGCACGCGGGCCTTCTGGCCGGGGGCGAGGTCGGCGGGGTCGAGGTCGGCGAGGGCGGCGGTGCCGGCGTCGCCGCCCGTCGCGGGCGTGGGCTGTGTCATGTCGTGTACGCGCTGTTCTCGTGGACGTAGCCGTGCGTGAGGTCGTTGGTCCAGACGGTGGCCGAGGCGTCGCCCGCGTGCAGGTCGACCTCGATGCGCACCTCGCGGGCGGCCGCCATGTCGACCCGGTCCCGCGGCTCGTGGGCGCCGCCCGCGCGGCACACCAGGACGCCGTTGACCGAGACGTCGAGCCGCTCGGGGTCGAACGCGGCGACCTCCTCGGGCACGGTCCCGACCTGGGCGAGGATCCGGCCCCAGTTCGGGTCGTTGCCGAACACTGCGGCCTTGACAAGGTTGGAGCGGGTCACCGCCCGCGCGACCGCGACCGCGGCGTCCTCGGTCTCGGCCCCCACGACGGTGACGGCGATGTCGTGGGTCGCCCCCTCGGCGTCGGCCACGAGGGCGCGCGCGAGCGACGCGCACGCCTGCGTCAGCGCGTCCGTGAGCGCCCCGCGGTCCACGGCCACCCCCGACGCCCCGGACGCCAGCAGGGTCACGGTGTCCGACGTCGACATGCACCCGTCGGAGTCGACGCGGTCGAACGTGCGACGCGTGGCGGCGCGCAGCGCGGCGTCGGCGTCCTCGGGGAGCACGACCGCGTCCGTCGTGAGCACGCAGAGCATCGTCGCGAGCGCGGGGGCCAGCATGCCCGCCCCCTTGGCCATCCCGCCGACCGACCACCCGTCGCGCACGACGTGGACCGTCTTGGGGACCGTGTCGGTGGTCATGATCGCGCGCGCCGCGTCGTCCCCGCCGCCGGCGGTCAGGGCCGCGGCGGCGGCGCTCACCCCGGGCAGGAGCCGCTCGCGCGGGGCCCGGTCGCCGATGATCCCGGTGGAGCACACGACGACGTCGCCCGGGGAGATGCCGAGCACCTCCCCCACGTGCTCCGCCGTGCGGTGCACGTCCTCGAACCCGCCCGGGCCGGTGCACACGTTCGCCGAGCCGCTGTTGAGCACGACCGCGTGCACGACGCCGTCCCGGACGACCTGCCGGGACCACACGACGGGCCAGCCGACGACCCGGTTCGTGGTGAACACGGCGGCGCCGACGTGGTCGGGCCCGTCGTTGACGACCAGCGCGACGTCGGCGGTGCCCGACGGCTTGAGGCCGGCGACGACGCCCGCGGCCCGGAAGCCCTTCGGCGCGGTGACCGTCACGGGGCCACCGCCGCGGTCGTCAGGCCGGCGGTCTCCGGCAGCCCGAGGGCGAGGTTCATCGACTGCACGGCGGCTCCCGCGGTTCCCTTGACGAGGTTGTCGAGCGCGCACACGGTGACCACTCGGCCCGCGCGGGCGTCCACGGCCACCTGCACGAGGGCCGTGTTCGCGCCGACCGTGGCCGCGGTGGTCGGCCACTGCCCCTCGGGAAGCAGCTCGACGAAGGGCTCGGCGGCGTACGCGTCGTGCCACGCGGCCCGCACCGCGGCGGCGTCCGCCCCCGGGGCGAGGGGCGCCGTCGTCGTGGCGAGGATCCCGCGGGACATCGGGACGAGCACCGGGGTGAACGAGACCCGGACCTCGCTCGCGCCGGCCGCGCGCAGGTTCTGCTCGATCTCCGGGATGTGCCGGTGGGTGCCGCCGACCGCGTACGGAGCGGCCGACCCGAGGGCCTCGCCCGCGAGCAGGTGCGGCTTTGCGGCCTTGCCTGCACCGGAGTAGCCCACGGCGAGCACCGCCACGACGTCGCGGGCGTCCACCAGGCCCGCGGCGACGCCGGGCTGCAGGCCGAGGG
>JAEZAR010000419.1 GCA_023430425.1 Actinomycetes bacterium
AGCCGCAGCTGGCCGCGCAGGAGGCCCAGCTCGAGGCGGGCGCCGCGGAGCTCGACGCGCGTCAGGCGCAGCTCGACGACGGCGCCGCCCAGCTCGAGGCGGAGGCCGCCCGCCTCACCGCCGGCGAGGCGCAGCTCGAGATGGCCCGCGAGATCCGCACGGTCTCCGCCGACGGCTCCGCCGCCGTCGCCTCCGTGATGTTCACCGAGACCGGCTTCGAGGTCACGGACGAGACCAAGGAGGGCGTGGTCGAGGCGTTCCGCTCGGCCCCCGTGCCCGGCGTCGAGGTCGACTTCTCCGCCAGCATCGCCGCCGAGATCCCGGACATCCTCGGCGTCGGGGAGGCCGTCGGCGTCCTCGTCGCCGCGGTCGTGCTCCTCGTCATGCTCGGCACGTTCGTCGCGGCCGGGCTGCCCATCCTCACCGCCCTGGTCGGCGTCGGGATCGGCGCGCTGGGCGCGCTGTCGTTGTCCGGCGTCGTCGAGATGGTCTCCGTGACCCCCGTCCTGGGCGTCATGCTCGGGCTCGCGGTCGGGATCGACTACTCGCTGTTCATCCTCAACCGGCACCGGCGTCAGCTGCGGGCCGGCGACGAGCTGGTCGAGTCGATCGGGCTGGCGAACGGCACCTCGGGCAACGCCGTCGTGTTCGCCGGCGCGACGGTGCTCATCGCGCTGCTCGCCCTCAACGTGACCGGCATCCCGTTCCTCGGCCTCATGGGCACCGTGGCGGCGTTCAGCGTCGCGGTGGCCGTCCTCATCGCCGTGACCCTGACCCCCGCCCTGCTCGGCCTCGCGGGGCACCGGGTGCTGCGGCGCCGGGAGCGTGCCGCGCTGGCCACCACGCCGGCCGGCCCCGCGACGGCTCCGCGGCGGATGTCGACGGTGGGGGCGCTCGGCCGCGCGCTCCTCGGGGTCGTCGGGCTCGGCCTCCTCGCCGTCCCGGCCGCGGACCTGCGGATCGGGTTGCCGGACGGCTCCTCCGAGTCGCCGGACTCCACGCAGTACCAGGCGTACACGACGGTGGCGGAGCGGTTCGGCCCCGGCGCCAACGGCACGCTGCTCGTCGTCGCCGACCTGCCGGCGCCCGCGGACGACGCCGCGGGCGCGGCCGCCCAGCTCGCCGTCGGCCAGGGCCTCTTCGCCCTCGAGGACGTCGTCGCCGTCGCGCCGGTCGGTGCGTCCGCCGACGGGACCGTGGCGGCGTTCCAGGTGGTGCCCGCCGAGGGCCCGACCGCCGAGTCCACGGAGGACCTCGTGGAGCACCTGCGCGAGCTCGGGGCGGTCGACGGCGTCCCGGTCTCCGTGGCCGGCCAGACGACCGGTGCGATCGACGTCTCGGCCAAGCTCGCCGACGCGCTCCCGCTGTACCTCGGCGTCGTCGTCGGCCTGTCGCTGCTCATCCTCATGGTCGTGTTCCGGTCGCTCGTGGTCCCGGTGGTCGCCACCCTCGGCTTCGTCCTGTCGTACTTCGCGACCATCGGCGCCGTCGTGGCGATCTACCAGTGGGGCTGGCTGGGGTCCGTGTTCGACGTGCACGACCCGGGCCCGGTGCTCAACTTCCTGCCGACGGTGCTCGTTGGCGTGCTGTTCGGCCTGGCGATGGACTACATGCTGTTCATCGGGTCCGGGATGCGGGAGGCGTACGCCCACGGGGCCCCGCCCCAGGTCGCGGTCGTCCAGGGCGTGCGTGCCGGCCGGGCCGTCGTCACGGCCGCGGCCCTGATCATGGCGTCGGTCTTCGGGGGCTTCGTGTTCGCCGAGTCCACGATGATCCGCCCGATCGGGTTCGCTCTCGCCTTCGGTGTGCTCGTCGACGCGTTCGTGGTCCGGATGCTGGTGGTCCCGGCACTGCTGCACCTGGCAGGCCGGGGGGCGTGGTGGCTGCCGCGCTGGCTGGACCGGCTGCTGCCGGACGTCGACGTCGAGGGCGCCGCGCTCGAGCGGCGGCACCCGCACGTGCAGCCGACGCCCTGACCCGCGGGGCCGTCAGGCCCCGTCGACCACCCCGACGAGGTCGACGACGACGTGGCTGGCGGCGCTCCGGTGGACCCGGACCGTGCCGTCGGGCGCCAGGCGGGCCAGCGTGAGCGCGGCGACGTCCTGGCCGGGGACGAGGTTGGCGGCCGAGGCGACCGGCATCGGGCCGTCGGGCCACACGGTCAGGAACCCGACGCCCGCGGCCTGCGTGGACGTGACGGTGAGCCAGACCGCGGCGGCGTCCGCGGGCACCCCGGCCCGCCCGGCCACCTGGAGCACGAGGTCCCCCGAGCGGCGTGGCCCCTCGGCGACGCGGGTGTCCAGCAGACGCTCCGGCGGGACCGGGCCGGTGGTGCTGCCCTCGTCCGGGGAGAGGTAGCCGACGACGTCGACCACCATGTGGGTCGGCGAGACGGGCGCGTCGAGGAGGATCGCCCCGTCGAGGCCGAGCTCGACGATCGCGAGGTTCGAGCGGTCGACGCCGGGGACGAGGTTGAGCGCCGACGTCTCGACGGGGGGCGTGCCGCTCGCGCGGGCGGTGACGTAGCCGATCCCGGTCGCGCGCGTGGACGTGAGGTTGACCACGGCGGCCCAGGCATCCGCCGGGACCCCGGAGGCGCCGGTCACCTGGACCACGCGGTCGTCCCAGCCCACCGGGGCGCCCCCGCGCGTGTCGAGGACCCGCGTCGGGGCGACCGCCGTGAGGAAGAGGCCGGTCGTGTCGTCGGTCCAGAAGCCGACCGCGTCGGCGACGAGGTGCGTCGAGCGCGAGGTGCGCGCGATGAGCCCGCCCGCCCCGTCCAGGGCCGCGAAGGTCATCGTGGCCACGTCCTGCCCCGGCCACAGGTTCGTCGTGCTCGTGGCGACCTCGACGTCGGCGGGCTGGACGGTGACGTAGCCGGGCCCGGCGGCCTCGGTCGTGGTGACGTTGAGGGCGAGCGCCGTGGTGTTCTGGGGGAAGACGGGAGACTCCCACTCCCAGCCCTGCCACTCCCCGCGCGTGATGGCCAGGGAGAGTACGCCGCCGTCGCCGAGCGGCGGGCAGTCGGCCCAGGGGCACCACCGTCCGCTGTCGTTCTCGAACCGGGTGTCGTCGAGGCGCCAGGGCTCGATGAGGTGGAACGTCCCGGACGAGCGCACGACGTCCACGACGACCGAGACGGGCTCCGACGCCTCGACCGTCGCCGAGCCGAGGACCCGGAAGGTGAGCTCGTGCCGGCCGATCGGCAGTCCCGTGAACCGGGACCACACCTGCCCGGACGCCGCGGCGAGGTCCACGGTCCGCTCCAGCACGCCGTCCACCTCGACCTGCACCTGGCTGCGGCCGCCGGCCGGCGAGGGCGTCGCGGTGACCTCCGTCCGCACCGTGAAGCCCTGGTCCCAGGGGACCGTCGCCGGCGCCTCGACGGCGACCGCCGTCGCCGCGCGCACGGTCGTCACGGTCAGGGGCGAGGAGGCCGAGTCGGCGTAGCCGCCCGTGGCGTCCGTGAAGAAGGCCCGCCAGGTCTCGGCGCCGGCCGTCCCGCACGCCGTCGGGACACTCACCCGCGAGACGCCCGAGGTGAGGGTCCCCCAGCGGATGACCTGACCGTCGCGCTCGAACCGCACCGGCAGGTCCAGGGCGTCGCTCGGCGTCGACCCGTCGGCCGCCACGACCTCCGCCTCGAGCGTCACCTCGCCGCACACCGCGGGGGCGGGTCCCTCCGCGCGCAGCAGGAGCGTCGTGACGACGGGCGCCGCCGCCGTGGCGGTCCCGGTGGTCCCGGCGACCCCGGCGAGGGCGAGGGCGAGGGCGAGGGCGAGGACCGGGACGAGGAGCGCGCGCGGACGGCGACGGGAGATCACGGTGGTCATCATCGGACATCGGCGCGCCCGGCATGAGCCGGTCCGGAGGCGGGATTCGCCGCCGCCGGGCCGGGCGCGCGCCCGACCGCCAGGATGGTCCGGTGACCGAGCACCTGCCGGCCGACGAGCTGGCGCCCGACGCCGCCCCCGCACCCCGCAGCCGCGCCACGAGGCGGGCCCTGCGCGACGAGGGCGGGCCCGACTGGAACCCCCGCGGCCCGGCGGTGCGGCGCGACCCCGTCGCCGCGTACGACGGCATGCGCGGCGCCTGCCCGGTCGCGCACGGGCCCGACGGCGCATGGACCCTCTTCTCCCACGCCCACGTCATGCGGGCGGCCCTCGACCCGGAGACGTTCTCGAGCGCGGTGTCCACCCACCTCCAGGTGCCCAACGGCATGGACGGGCCGACCCACACCGCCTTCCGCGCCGTCGTGGACAGGTACTTCACGCCGGAGCGGATGGCGGCCCTCGAGCCGGAGGTCCGCGCCGTGGCGACCGCCCTGGTGGCCGAGCTGCCGGTCCCCGGTCCCGTGGACGCGGTCATCCTGGGGTCGCACTTCGCGGTCCGCGCCCAGAGCGCGTGGCTCGGCTGGCCGACGGACCTCGCCGGGGACCTGCTGGCGTGGATGGCGGACAACCAGGCGGCGACCCGGTCGCGCGACCGGGCCCGGACCGCGGAGGTGGCCGAGCGCTTCGACGCGATCATCCGGTCGCTGACGCAGGCGCGGCGGGATGCCGGGGGACGAGCGCCCGACGACGTCACGACCGAGCTCGTGCGGGAGCGGGTCGACGGTCGCCCGCTCACCGACGAGGAGATCGTCTCGGTCCTGCGCAACTGGACCGGCGGCGACCTGGGCTCGATGGCGCTCGCCGCCGGCGTCGTGCTCACCCACCTCGCCGACCACCCGGACCTGCAGGACCGGCTGCGGACCGGGGTGCCGGACGCCGAGCTCGACGCGGTGCTCGACGAGGTGCTGCGCATCGACGACCCCTTCGTCGCGAACCGCCGCGTGGCCACCCGCGACGTGACGCTGGGCGGACGCCGGATCGCCGCGGGCGACCGCGTCTTCCTCAACTGGACGGCCGCCAACCGGGACCGGCGCATCTTCGGCGACCCCGACGTGTTCGACCCGGCCGGCAACGCGCCGTACAACCTCGTCTACGGCATCGGCAAGCACGTGTGCCCGGGGCGCCCGCTCGCGACCCTCGAGCTGCGCGTGCTCACCCGCGCCGTCCTCGCCGCGACGACGGCGATCGAGCCGGACCCGAGGCGGCGGCGCGAGCGTGCGCTGCCGCCCGTGGGCGGGTACGCGGTCGCCCCGCTCCGCCTGCGCTAGCCAGCTCCTCGACGGGCCGGTGGACGTCGTCCTGCTCCGGCGCCGTTGAGGTCAGCGGCGCCGCGCGGGTGGCGGCGGCGGGACGCCCTCGGCCCAACACCGCACGCACGCGTACGCGTAGCCGCCGCCCTCGTCGTCCCGCGGGACCTTCGTGGGCCGGTGGCCGATCACCCGGCAGACGAGCCTTCGCAGCACGCCGGCACCCTACGACGTGCGCCCACCGCCGAGGAGCGTGCGGCGCACGTCCCCGGCGGCGAGCGCCCAGGCCACCAGGACCGGCTGGAACAGCAGACGCGCGGCCCGCCGGGCGTCGGAGTCGAGGCCGAACCCGTCCTTGCGCTCGACGAGCTGCGCGACGTTGCCGGGGAAGATCGCGACGAAGAACGCTCCCGTCGCGGCGCCCACCCAGGCACGGGCCGGCTGCGTCCACGTCCCCAGGAGCGCCCCGCCGAGCGCGATCTCCGCGATCCCGGAGACGACGACGACGTCGTCCGGGTCGGCGGGGAACCAGGACGGCACCTGCGCCCGGAACTCCTCGCGTGCGGCCGTCAGGTGCGCCGTGCCCGCGAGGGTGAGGGCACCGCCGAGCGCCAGCTGAGCCAGCGCCCGGACGAGCGGGGTGGGCGTCATGGGTCCTCCTGCCTCTCCTAGAGAGACATCGTCACAGTGATCGCGACGTCCGGCCCGTCTAGCGTGCACCGGGTGGATGACCACGCGGTGGCGGCTGCCGGGCGGGGGCACGTGCTCGTCGTCGATGCCGCGAA
>JAEZAR010000421.1 GCA_023430425.1 Actinomycetes bacterium
CGGCGCGATCTCGGCGCCGGGCCAGTCGCCGGCCGGCATCGCGAGGAACGCCGCGCCCTGGGGCTCGTACGGCTGCTCCGCGCCCTCGGCCGACGCGGCGTCGACCAGCTCGTTCGCCCGCTGGACGAACCCGGCGAGCGTCGCCCGCGCCTCGCGCTGGGCGTCCGTGAGGCCGTCGTCCCAGACCGGGGCGCCGGCACCCGGCAGGTCGCCCTCGGCCCCGTCGCCCTCGGCGCCGTCGCCCTCGCCGCCGTCGCCCTCGACCGGCGCCTCCTCCGCCGGGCCCATCTCGGCCGACTCCATGCCGAGCGCGTACACGGCGTGCTCGTACGTCTCGCCGCCCGCGGTGATCGTCACCGTCGTGGTGGGGACGTCGGCGACGGGGGGCATGCCGTAGTCGGGAGCGGCTCCGAGCAGGCCCGCGGCCTCCGCCGCCGCCAGGATCTCGGCCACCGCCTCGTCGCCGAGACGCACGTCGCGCAGGTTCGGCAGGGCCGCGCCGGGGTACTGGAGCGTGACGGGGCCGGTCACGATCGCCCGCCCGTCGCCGTACACCGTCAGGGACGGGACCTGGCGGAAGTCCCAGCCGATCGGCACGAACCCCCCGCCCGAGGCCACCTGGAGCACGAGCCCGTACTCACCGGCCCCGCCCGTCCCGTCCCCGGACCCGCCGGGCAGCACGTCCTCCGGCACGTCAGCCCCTCCCCGGCCCGTCTGGCACCCCGCGAGCGCGAGCACGAGCACGCCCGCCACCCCACCCGCCACCGCGCCCGACCACCGCGTCCGTCCGGCCACGTCGACCACCTCCTGCCCTGGACATGTCGGCAGGCGGGGTGACCTTGCAGCGGCGTCAGCCCGCCGCACCACCGGCGTCGGCCGACCCGCTCGCGGACGCGCCGCCGGCCGGGCCCACCGACGCCACGATCACGTCGAACAGCTCGAGCATCGCGGGCGCCTGCCCCACCAGGGGCGTGCTGAACGACAGGCACAGCGGCCCGCGTCCGTCACCCGGGTCGACCCAGTAGTCGGCGAGCAGCAGCTCGACGCCCTGGCCGCCGACGGAGGCGGCACCCGGCCGTCGGGTGACGCGACGCAGCACTGCTCCCGACGGCCCCTCGGCGAGCTCGAGGGCATCGGCCGCGCCGTCGGCGGCGGCGAGCACGTCGTGCATCTCCGCCACGCCGCGCTCGAGGAGCCCGGCGCCGGGCACCCGGTACACGGTCAGCGTCGCCGGGACGGGCACGCCCCCCGCACGCATGAGGGACACGGCCAGGATGCGCCCGCCGGCCGCGGCCGCGTCGTCCGCCGCCTGCTCCAGGTGACGGCGCAGGTCGGCCCGCAGGCCCGCGTGCTGGTCCGCCCGGCCCACCTGCTCCTCCACGAGGGCCGCGATGCCCTTGCGGCGGCCCTGCGGCGTGGCGAGCGGGACCGACCACCACGACGACGGCAGGAGCACCCCCCACCCGTCCGCCAGGGGACGCAGCGCCGCCCCCGCCGTCGGGTCGCCGCTCACGGCTCGCCCACGACGACGGACAGCGACGACGCGATGGCCGCCGCCTGCTCGACGAGCTCGCCCTGGATCGCCGGGTGCCGCGTGGCGAAGTGGAGCTGGATCGCGTGGATCGTCCCGGGCGGGAACACCGACCAGGTGTGCTCGCACGTCACGGTCGGCGACCGGCGCTCCGCGGACACCAGGACCTCGACGACGGCGGGGCCGGCCGGCACGGTCGTCCGGCTGACGTCGGAGGAGAAGACCTTGACCCCCCGCGGACGACGCCGGCGCGACGCCGCGCGGACGTAGTCGTCCACCGTGGCGGGCGCGTCCGGGGTCCCGACCGTGACCACCTCGACGACCAGGAAGGCCGCCATCTCCCCGCTCGCAGGGTCCGGCACCCAGACCGCGGCCGTGAGCAGCGGCCGTTCATCCCGGGGCAGGGTGCGGTCCATCGACAGCACCGCCGCCCGGACCACCTCCGCGGCCTCCGGGCTGCTGGCGAGCTCGGCCGCGACCCGGTCGGCGTGCTCGGCGCCCGCCCCGGGCGGCCACGACCCCCACCCGTCGGGAGCGGACAGGGACCAGTCCTTGAGCACGGCGGTCATGAGCTCGCCTCCTCCACCACCGGCAGGGGCTCGGCCCCGTCCCACGTCTGCGCGCCGCACCGCAGCTCGTATACCCGGTCGAAGGTACCCAGCAGGCAGGTCTGCTCGCTCCCGTCGGGCAGGGTCACCTCGACCGGCACCGCGGCCTCCCGGACCAGGGAGACCAGAGAGCCCTCCGCGAGCCGGACCCCGTGCCGCTCCTCGACCGCCTGCGTCGCCGCCACGCGCGCGGCCCGCTCCTCGGCGGCGAACGCCGCCGCCTCGTCCCGGGCGCGCGCCTGGCCCTGGGTGACGAGCAGGCCGAGCACGACCACACCGACGGCGAGGCCGGCCCCCGTGACCAGCGCCGGGCGCAGCGGGGAGACGTCGCGCCGGGCCAGGGCCCGGGCCCCGACGGTGACGGTCACGAGGGCCAGCAGCGCCAGGACGGTCAGCACCGCGACGACGACGACCGCCCCCGACGGGCTGTACCCCGGCGGCGGTGGCCCGACGTCGGGCACGGGCACCGCGGCCCACACGACCGAGCCGGGGAGCACCACTCAGCGACTCCCGAGGTTGAGGGTCTCCCGAGGGCTCTCGTCGACGACCCACTCGTACGTGCTCTCGAAGGCCCAGGGCTCGCGCCCGCCCCCGAGCCGGTCCATCGTCGGCCCCCACCCCAGGACGTTGTTGTAGGCGTCGGCCGCCGCGCCGCCCATCCAGGACATGTTCGCCACGCTGCTGGACAGCAGGGAGGGGAGCGTGCCGGGCAGGCGGGTCGTGTTGACGCGCTGCAGCGAGGCGAGGACCTCGGCGGTGGCGCGGTCTCCCTGGAACGCCGCGAGCATGGTGCCGCTGCCGCCCTGGGAGAACGCGTAGCGCAGGTTGTCGAGCCCCTCGCCGACGACGAAGCTCCGCAGGTTCGGGTCCGTCGCGTAGCGCCAGCCGAGGCGCGCGTCGCGCAGGAGCTCGGCGGGGTTGAAGGCCCGGAGCCCGTCGAGCCACGGCCGTGCGGGCGCGTTCAGGATGTTCCTGGCCTGGTAGAGGGGGATCCGCGCGATGTCGTCGCCGACGACGCGCGCCCGGGTCGCGAGGTTGCCGGCCGACTGGAGCCGCGCGGTGGCCTGCGCCGCCCGACCGGACAGCGAGGCCGCCGACGCGAGCGCGCGACCGGCGCCGAAGGACAGCACCCCGACGGCGCCCCAGATGACCTTCTCCCAGCTCCCCTCGCCCTGCGTCAGCAGCACGATGTCCGCCAGCAGCGCGACGGCGCCCGCCACCAGGGCGACGACGGCGAGCGCCTGCCCGATGACCGGCACCCAGCAGAGCACGAGCGCGGCGATGCCCGCGACGGCGGCGATGGTGCCGAAGATCTCCGACGTCGCGTGCAGGAAGCCCGACCAGAAGTCCTCCCACGCGCCGTCGTTGAGGTGGTCGCCGGACGTCACGGTGCCGATGGCCGCCTGCGCGACGGCGGCGGCGCTGTCCCGCCGCGCGACGGCGTCGTCGAGGTCGGCGCGCGCCCGGCTGAGCTCGACGTCGCCGTCGCTCAGGTCGGACCGCGCGCGGTTGCGCCTGCGGGTCGCCTCCGTGACCGCCTCGTCGTCGTCGTCGCGGCGGGCGTCGTCGAGGTCGGCGCTCGCGACGTTGAGCGCCTGCTGCGCCTCGTCGATGGCCGACTGCGCCCGCCGCGCACGCTCGAGGGCCGCCACCGCGTCGCTCTGGGCCCCGCGCAGCTCGCGCGCGTAGGCGACCAGGGCGGCGCCGACCTCCTCGTACCGCTGCCGCGCGGTCCGGATGTCGCTCGCCACCTTCGCGGCCTCCTCGCGGATCGCGTCCACGGCGTTGGACACCATGGCGTCGATCTGCGCGATCTGCTCGAGCCCGTCGGCGGCGGTCTCGATGGCCACCGCGACGGTGGTGTAGCGGGTGCCGGCGGCCTCGACGCGGTCGGGGTCGCCCGGGACGGGGTCGCTCGAGGCGAGGGGGTACCAGGAGTAGACGGTGCTCACTGCTCACCCCGCAGGGCGGACGCGAACTGGGCGTCGAGGTCCTCGAAGCCCTCGCCGATCCCCGTGCACGCCTCGGCCAGGAAGGCGATCGACTCCAGCATCGTGGCGCGGCGGTCGTCCCAGCCGCGGGCGAAGGAGGCGACCTCGTCCGCGAGGCCCGCGTGCCCGAGCGCGTCGCCGATGCTCTCGGCACCCGCGTTGGCGCCGTCGAACTCCGCGGCGACGGTGCGCAGGCTCGACCCCGCGCTCACCAGCACGGCGGTGTCGAGCGTGAGGCGATCAGCCATCGAGACCCTCCCCCTGGACGAACGGCGACGCGGGCCCCGGCAGCGGGGCCCGCGTCCGCGTGGACGGAGCGGCGGCTCAGCCGCGCAGGCCGGAGGCCAGCTGCGTGTCGGCGTCCTCGAGGGTGGTGGCCGCGGTGCGCAGGTACTCGCCGAGGCTGGTCAGCGCGGCGACCGTGTCGGTCGCGCCCTGGGTGAACTGGCGGTAGGACTCGCCGAACGCCACCGACGCCTGGTCGGTCACGAACCCCGAGGAGATGAGCGACTCGATGAACGACCGCAGCTCGGACAGCTTGGTCGTGATCTCCTCCTGGCCGGCCGTCAGGCGCGTCGCCGCGTCCCGCATCTCCTGGTAGCTGACGTTCAGGTTCGCCATGACCACTCCCCCCGTTCGAGGTCCCGCCGCCGGACCACCCGGCTGCGCAGCGGGAGACTAGCGGGACAGAGCGGACATCCGCACCCGCTTCGACGAACATCACCCGATCGCGCGACCTCCGGCCCCGAT
>JAEZAR010000003.1 GCA_023430425.1 Actinomycetes bacterium
CCTATAATGCCACCATCTTTATCGACCACGATACGATGGGGACGAAGGACATCCGCGTCCAGGCCGCCTGTACCATCAAGGGCGACCCGTTGAGCGTCGACCTGACCGGCACCGACGACAGGCAAGAACTGATCTTCCCCCGTTATCCCGGACACACGAATCTTGCCGCCTTGTGCTTTGTCGATGACCATCGCCAAAATCATTTGGCTGGAAAGCAACAGTTCAGTGAACCTTGATTTTCCAATCTCGCCTGCCCGGTTTCTCTCGTTTGTGTTGTTTAGAGCGGTTTGCGACCAGCTTGCAGCAGGTCGCCCGCTTCTCAAATCCTTTGTTGGTCGCGCTTTCTTAACCGCAAAACATGCGTTTTGCTCGAAAGTCGCTCTAAAAAAGCAAGACTGGGGGCGCACCTTGGCATGGCTCGTTCACTTGCGCTGTCTAACCACGCTTGACGAACGTGCTCATCGACATCCACATGAGCTTTGCCATGTCTCGGATGCGCCCTCGTCTGTTTCAACCCGATCAATTGAGTATGTCAGATAATCTGACCCGCGCTTATCTTAATCAGCGCGAGCCGAACGCATACCGGAGGCTGATCCCGAACTCGCGTGGCGGCGTCAGCGTCCCCCCCGTGTAAGTGCTGGTGAAGGTCTCGGCGGTGGGGCCGGTCAGGATCGGCCCGTCCGGGCCCATGCCGCCATAGCCCAGCTGCTGATAAGCCGTGAACAGCGGCTCGGTCCGGGTCAACACCTTCGTCGTGTTGAATACGTTCTTCACGAACAAAGAGACTTCCCAGCGACCGTCACGGTCACGCAGGCCCGTGTACAGGTTCAGCAAGCCGTAAGACCCCACATCATCGAAAGAGTTGCTTGGATCGCCTTGCGACTTGCCGCTGTAGCTGAACAAGCCGCGCAGGTAACCGTCGATTGCTTCGCCGACCGGTGCAGTATACTCACTGGTCAGGGTTGCATTGAACGGCGCCATAAAGGCCGAGCGCTGCGTGACCTGGCAGGCAGACAGATTGTTCGAGCCCACGGCATTCTTCAGGTCCGACAGAGACGGCGCTGAAGCCGTTGGATCCGGCACACCATCGCTGTTCAGATCATTGCAGGGGATCAGGCCATTCTTGATCTTGCCGAGCGAGTAGCTCGCGGTCAGGCCCACAGTCCAGCGCTCATTGACCTCGAAAGCCATATCGCCTTCAATGCCGTTCACCTCGACCGGAACCGGTGCCACAAAATTGAATGAGGCCACCTGCTCGGTCAAACCGATGACGCCGCCCGTGGTCGGATCGACCAAGGGTACGGTATTCACGAAATATACGCCGTGGTTTGGTACACGATACGGGAAGTTCTTGAACTTCTGATGATACGCCGCAAGATTGAAGCGCAGGCGACCATCCAGCAGGTCACTCTTCAAACCAATCTCATAGGACTTGGACGTCTCGGGATCGAGATTGACGAACGACAGCTCCAGTGGAGACGGCGTCACATTGAAGTCGCCCACCACATTGATGCCCGGACGGTAGGAACTGCCCGTAGAGGCATAGACCGCCAGATTGGGCCGGAAATTGTGGCGAATGGACGCTGTATAGATGAGCTTGCTGTCATCCTGCAAATCGGGCGGAAGCGCCGCACCATTGATGATCGTGGTGCCCGAAGACGTGTATTCGATCTGGCGCAAACCACCGGAGATTTCCGTGGCCTCGCCAATATGCGCCGTCAGATGGCCGAAATAGGATTTCTCCTCGGTATAGTTCTTGCGGCCGATCATGGTCTCGACGACAGATGCCAGTCCGCCGCCGAACTCAACCGGGAGACGTATGGCGGTCGGGCGATTGAGGTAGGTTGGCGCATCGAGCTTGTTATAGAAATAGCCCACCGCATAGTTGAACATTCCAAAGATCCGCTCTTCGTTCTGAAGGCGAACTTCATGCGATGTGCCCTTGCCCGTCGAGTCATTATACTGAACGAGATCTCGGTTCGGGAAAAAGTTTCCGATGTCCCAGTTCTCGGTTGAGTAGACCTTCTGCTTGTAATACTGGCCCTGATAGATCAGGCGCTGGCCCACGCCCGCCACTTCCGCGCGCCAGTTGTAGATGTCAATGTTCTGCTCAACAATTCGAGCTTCCTCCTGAATCGAGCGGCGGTCTTTTGCGCGAATGCGAACCGGGCTAGCCGGAGCACTCGGATTGACCTCGCTGAACGAGATCGCCTGATCATAGGTGCGGCCATTGCGATCCATGCGCTGATAAAGGCCTTCCAGAACAATCCAATCCGTCGGCTCAATCAGCGCACTGATCCGCCCGCTCTGGGTTCTCGATCTCGGCTTGCGGCCATCCAGTGTTTCATTGATCGGCCGCACCCGGTCAGCCGCATTCCGGTCATACAAGCCCGCAACGCGGAGCGCGGCAATGCCGGGGATGACCGGAATGTTCAAACCGCCCTTGATATTGCGGCCATCGATATCGTTGATGGTGGCATCGGCAAAGCCGCCAAACTCGTTCAAGTCAGGCTTGCGTGCCGTAATGGTGATGGCACCAGAGGGTGAGGCGCGCCCACGCAGGGTGCCTTGCGGGCCGCGTTGAACTTCGATCTGGCCGATATCGTACATCTGCTGAACGATCATATTGCCGGTGATCGGCGCGTCATTGAAATAGAATTCAACGGTTGCGTTGTTGCCGCTGGCGCGTGTGTCGAAATCTACCCCGCGCAACTTTGCACTGCCGGTGATGCCGTCCGCTCCGGATTCCAGGCTGAGACCGGGAACCAGCGTTGAGACTTCCGAGAAGCTCCGTATGTTGAGCTCTGAGAGCGCATCTGCGGTAACGACGTTGATCACGGCCGGCACGTCCTGCACGTCTTCATCGCGACGCCGTGCCTGCACAACGATGGTTTCAAATTCGCCGGCGCTGCGCGCGCTGGTATGAAGCGAGCCCGCGCCCTGGGACGTCTCCTGGGCCTGCGCTGATGATATGAGAGCCAAGAGGCTGGCACTGGCTGCCAGCACAGAATAACCTTGCCGCATCTTCAAGATCCTCCCCGTTTCTTGCCGCTATGGTGAAATTTTTATTTTTATTGTTCTGAAGTATTTTTCAGACCGCACTTTCCGCGGGTCTGTATAAAGTCATGCCGCGAGCGATTAAGGCTGGCGCATGCTCAGCCTTCTTTTCACGCCAGGCCTCCTGCAGGAATTCCGCCCATCCTGACAAAAGCGTTTGGCCGAAACCGGCCAACCTGCCGGAGACAAAAAGTCAGCGATGCCCCCCTAGAGCGGTTTGCGACCAGCTCGGCAAGCAGGTCGCCCGCTTCTCAAATCCTTTGTTGGTCGCGCTTTCTTAACCGCAAAACATGCGTTTTGCTCGAAAGTCGCTCTAGCCCCTGCCATCATGCGAAGGCTTCTTCTCCCATCAAGGTGGTGCGATGCATCATGCGTCCGCTGTCGAGCGGGTAGGGTTCAGCCCGGTGAATGACGCCCGTGTTATCCCACATCAGCAGATCCCCGACGGTCCACTGATGCCGGTAAACGAAACGCGGCTGGGTCGCCCATTCCAATAATTCCTGAAGCAGCGCATCACTTTCCTCGCGCGGCATGCCAACCACATGCGAGGCATGGCACCCGATTACCAGAGACTTGCGTCCCGTCTCGTGGGTCCACACCAGCTTGTGCGTCTTGTCAGGAATGCTGTTCCAGTAGGCAACGTTGGCGGGTGTCGGCTCCACGCCTGCACGCTGCATCGATGTTGCAAAACTGTGGACGACCTTGAGATCCTCGATCCGTGCCTTCATGACCGGCGAGAGATCCTCATAAGCCGCATAGGAATTGGCAAATTCGGTCTGACCGCCGGTTTCAGAGAGCTTTCTGCCGCTCAACAACGAGGCGAATACCGGAATATCGTCGTGCGTCCCGTCCAGATGCCACAGGAACGAGCCTTTGAGATATTCGGCACCGGCATTCTCCCGCTTGTCGAGCGTGATCTTGAAAATGCCTTGCTCTCCTTCCTGACGCACGGTTCCGATCAGGCTGGCCAGCTTGACCTGTTCTTCATCCCGAAGATGAATTTCCCGCACCACCAGAACACCACGCTCCTGCAGGAGCCGACGAACCTCCCGAGCAACGGATGGTTGCAACAAGGTTGCGACATCCGCGCGGATTTCTGTGCCGATGCGATCCGTCAAAGGGACCGTTTCAAAGGCCATACTTCTCTCCGTTGCCTTGCCCGTTTAAGCGGGCCCCACATTAATCGTACCATTTAGTTCTATTATTGCTATGCGGTAACGCGCGCCGCGTCAAGGGCCTACGCTTCAGCCCATAGATCCCCCCCTTCAGCGCGGCACGCTCGATCCGCGCGCCTACGCCATCGCCTCTTCCACGCAGCGCAGAGCGAGGCCCTCAAGTCTGCCCTCGTCCCGCCAGCGCTGCATCAGGGTCTGGAAGGCGTCGAAGCCCGGCCCGTAGGTTTCACCAAGATACCAACGGACCTTGGCTTCCCCTTCGTTGTTCAGATAGCTTGGCGTGCACTCGCGCTGGATCGATGTCAGATCGATCGCGGTCTCGCGCAGATGCTTGACCCACGCCTCCTGGGCCTCAAGCGTTGGCTCGACTTCAATGGCGCCACGATCGAGCGCCTGCCTGATGATATAGGCGATATGCTCCGCTTGCGTGCCAAAGGTCACGGTCGTGGTGGCATTAAATCCGCCTTGATAGAATCCGATGAAAAACTGGTTCGGGAAATTGTGCGCCATCATCCCGTGCAGCGTCCGGTAACCCTCGTCCCAATAATCATAAAGAGACACACCGTTGCGGCCCTCGATGAAGTCGAGGCCCCAACGCCGCCTGAGTTCACTCGTCACCTCGTAGCCGCTGGCAAAGATAAGACAGTCCACCTCATAGTTTCGGCCCTCCACCACGATGCCCGTCTCGTTGATGCGCTCAAGGCCACGCGTCTGCGAGACATCGAGCAAAGCAACGTTGGGCTGGTTGAACGCTTCAAGATAATCGTTGCTTGAGCACGGACGCTTGCAGAGTGCCCGATACCAGGGTTTGAGGGCCTCAGCCGTCGCCTTGTCTTGAATGATGGCCCCGAT
>JAEZAR010000125.1 GCA_023430425.1 Actinomycetes bacterium
AGGCGGTGCTGCACGCCGGCGTGCGCGAGGTTGCTCCCGACGGCCTCGAGCACCAGCCGCGCCCCCACCACGACGTGCCGCTCGACGAGGCCATCGCCCGCGTGGCCGCCGCCGCCCGCGCCGACGACCGCGTCCGCGCCGTCGGCGAGACCGGCCTGGACCACTACCGGGCGGGGGAGCGCGGGCGGGCGGTGCAGGTCGAGGCGTTCCGGGCGCACGTGGCCCTCGCGAAGGAGCTGGGGCTGCCGCTGCAGATCCACGACCGCGACGCCCACGACGCCGTCCTCGAGGTGCTCGCCCGGGACGGCGCACCGGAGCGCACGGTCCTGCACTGCTTCTCCGGGGACGCCGCGCTCGCGCGCCACTGCGTCGACCAGGGCTGGTACCTCTCGTTCGCCGGCCCGGTCACGTTCACCTCGGCGCGGGACCTGCGGGCGGCGCTGCACGAGGTCCCCCTGGACCGGCTGCTGCTCGAGTCGGACGCGCCGTACCTCGCGCCCCACCCCCACCGCGGCCGGCCGAACGCGCCGTACCTGGTGGCCACCACCGCGCGTGCCGTCGCGGCCGAGCTGGGGGTCGCGACGGAGACCCTGTGCGCGGCCGTGGCGGCGACGTCGGAGGAGCTGTACGGACCGTGGTGACCCGTTCACCCGGGTGGAACGGGGGACCGCCGACTACCCCGTCCCGTGTCCTTTCCGTTACCGTCGGTGGGTCGGTGCGCCCCGAGCGGGCGCCCGTCGTGCGACAGGGACCGTGTCGGCCGAGGTCTGGAGCCAGGTGACAGGACGCAGGGTTGCGCCCCCACGGCGCCGCGAGCGTGCCCGCCTCGGGGCGCAGGCCGCCGTCCTCGCGCTGGTCATCGGCGGGACGACGGTGTTCGCCACCCTGCACAAGACCGTCACCCTCGACGTGGACGGCACCGTCACGACCGTCACGGCGTTCGGCCGCACCGTCGGCGACGTGCTCGCCGCCGAGGGCGTCGACGTGGGGGAGCAGGACCTCGTGGCCCCGGCCCCGCAGGCGCTGGCACCCGACGGCGGCGAGATCGTCGTGCGCCGCGCCCGGGAGGTCGTGGTCGAGGTCGACGGCGAGCGCCGGACGGTGTGGACGACGGCCCTGACCGTCGACGACCTCGTCGCCGAGATGGACCTGCGCGGGGACGTGCGTGCCTCCGCCTCGCGGTCCTCGGTCATGGGCCGAGACGTGCTGCGGCTGTCGACCCCGAAGACGCTGCACGTGCACGTCGACGGCCGCACGGTGGAGGTGGAGACGTCGGCGCCGACGGTGCGCGAGGTGCTCCGCGAGATGGGCGTCGTCCTCGGGGAGCACGACCGCGTCTCGGTGTCGCTGGACGCGGCGGCGGTCGACGGTCTCGCGGTGCTGGTGACCCGGGTCGAGGGCGTCACGAGGACCGAGACGCTCATCGAGCCGTTCGCCGTCGAGCGCGTGGAGGACCCGACGCTGACCCGCGGCCGCGAGGTCGTGGCGACCGTCGGACGGCCCGGCACCACCGTGGTCACGTTCCTCGCCTACGAGTCCGACGGCGTGGAGCTGGGGCGGATGGTGCTCGCGGAGGCCGTCGTCAGCGCCCCGGTCAACGAGGTGGTGCGGGTGGGCACGTTCACGCCGCCCGCGGTGGCCGCCGTCGAGCCGGGGACGTCCCGCGCGATCGCGCTGGAGATGGTGCTGGCGCGCGGCTGGGACGCCAACGAGTTCGCTTGCCTGGACGCGCTGTGGACGCGCGAGAGCGGCTGGCGCGTCGACGCGCAGAACCGCAGCTCAGGGGCCTACGGCATTCCGCAGGCGCTGCCCGGGTCGAAGATGGCCTCGGCCGGCGCGGACTGGCAGACCAACCCCGCCACGCAGATCGCCTGGGGCCTGGGGTACATCTCCGACCGCTACGGGACCCCGTGCGGGGCGTGGGCCCACTTCCAGGCCCGCAACTGGTACTGAGCCCCTGCTGACGGGGCCGCCGGGGCCCGTCCGGTCGCCCCGGCGGGCGTCGTGCCCGGTTTGGCCCGGGCGTCGCCATGGGTTACGGTCGCGTGTCGCTCGCGACGTCGGCGCCCCCGGGTGCCCCTGACGTCGGGCGGGAGGCGGGTCGGGCCCCGAGGGTGCGGGCCGGCCCAGACGGCCGGGATCGGGGCGTTCCCTCCGGCGTGTGGCCCCGGCTCTGCGCCGGCGCCCCGCCCGCCCTCGTGCCCGGGACGACCGACCACAGGACACCCGTGACCTTCACCTCCCTGCGCCATGCCCTCGACCGTGCTCTCCACCGTGCTCCCGACGGTGCCCCCGACCGTGCTCCCGACGGTGCCCCCGACGGTGCCCCCGACGGTGCTCCCGACGGTGCCCCCGGGCGCGGCCCCGACCCGCTCCACCACCGCTCCACCGATCCCGCCCCCCGACGCCGGACCGTCCGCCTCACGGCGGCGGCCGCCGCCCTCGTCGTGCTCGCCACCGGCTCGATCGCCGTGGCGCAGGCGCACAAGACGGTGACGCTCGATGTCGACGGCGAGACCCGCCAGGTCGCCACCTTCGCGGGCAGCGTCGCCGGTCTCCTGCAGGAGGAGGGCGTCGTCCTCGCGAGCCGGGACCTCGTCGCCCCGGAGCCCGACAGCGGGCTGCGGACGGGCGACGAGGTGGTGGTGCGCCACGCCCGCGCGCTCACGGTCCTCGAGGACGGTGAGGAGACGACCGTGTGGACCACCGCGCTGAGTGCCGACGAGGCCCTCGCCACGCTCGCCGCCCGGGCCGACGAGGTGAGCCTCGTCGCCTCGCGGTCCGCCGGCGGCACCCGCGCCGACCTCTCCCTCCGGCTGCGCACCGCAGGCCCGGTGGAGGTCGTCGTCGACGGCCGCACCGAGGTGGTCCGGGACGGCTCGCTCGGCCTCGCGGCGGTGCTCGAGGACCTCGGCATCGCCCTTGCCGAGCACGACCGGGTCACGGTCCGGCCGGCGGCCGGTCGCGGTCCGCTCACCGTCGTCGTGCAGCGGGTCGTGGTCGAGGAGCAGACGCTCACCGCGGCGCTCCCGTTCGAGACCGTCACGCAGGCCACCGAGGACCTGTACCGCGGGCAGAGCCGCACGCTGACCGAGGGCGTGGCCGGTGAGCTGACGGGGATCCACCGGGTCGTGCTCGTGGACGGCGTCGAGGAGTCGCGCCGGGTGCTGAGCGAGGAGGTGACGCGCGCCCCGGTGGCCGCCGTCGTCGCCCAGGGCACGCGCGCGCGGCCGGCGCCGGTGAGCGGTGGGGTCGTGTCGGTCGACGGCGGGGTGTGGGACCGGCTCGCGCAGTGCGAGTCCGGCGGCAACCCCACCGTCGTGTCGAGCAACGGCCTCTACTACGGCCTGTTCCAGTTCTCGCTGCCGACGTGGCGCGCGATGGGCGGCAGCGGCCTGCCCTCGGAGGCGTCGCCGGGTGAGCAGCTGGAGCGGGCCCAGGCCCTGCAGGCGCGCTCCGGCTGGGGCCAGTGGCCCGCCTGCGCGCGCAAGCTCGGCCTGCTCTGAGCGGCGT